>NZ_JBDJLK010000062.1:0-33366 GCF_039673335.1 Pseudomonas sp. TWI929 | reverse complement strand
GATTCGAACCTTGCGCTGCACCTGTAGGCGCGGCCTTATGTCGCGACGGGCCGCAAAGCGGCCCCCGGCGTACCAGCCCCTTACTGCCGAACCAGGCGCTTGTTATCCGGGCTGATCGCCCCAGTGCTGCGGTACGGGTTGATATCCAGCCCACCCCGGCGCACATAACGCGCATACACGGTCAGGTGCTCTGGCTGCAGCAGGTTCTTCAAATCCAGGTAAATGCGCTCCACGCACTGCTCATGGAAGTCGGCATGCTGGCGGAAGCTGATCAGGTAGGTCAGCAGGCTGGCATGGTCCAGTGCCCTGCCCTTGTACTCGACCACCACGCTACCCCAGTCTGGTTGGCCGGTAACCGGGCAGTTGGACTTCAGCAGGTGGCTGTGCAAGGTCTCTTCCACCAGCCGCTCTGGGTTGCAACGCAGCAGTTCAGGTTGTGGCTGCTCGTAGTTGCTGATGGCCACGTCCAGCACATCGATGCACTGCCCCGGCAAGGCCACCACGCCCTGCGCCTCGACCTCGGCCAAGGTGCGCACCTTCACCCCCACCGGCTTGCCAGCGGCGGCGGACAGGTCTTTCTCCAGGCAGGCCTGCAGCTCACCCAGCGAGGCAAACACCGTTTGGTTCAGCGAGTTGAGGTACAGCTTGAACGACTTGGACTCGATGATGTTCGGCGAATCGGCCGGGATGGCGAACTCGCCAATCGCCACCACCGGCTTGCCCGAAGGCAGCAGCCAGCTCAGTTCGAAGCAGTTCCAGTAATCCACACCCTGCCAGGGCAAGGTCTGGGCAGTAACGCCCAGCTCGGCCCATTTGGCAGTACGCGGGATCGGGAACAGTTGCTCCGGGGAGTAGGTGGCGATGTATTCGCTGGACTTGCCCAGCGGGGAGTGTTCGGCAGCGGGATGCATGGAAACTGACCTGAAGGTTCGAAATTGCCCCTAGTCTACCGGTTTTGCACCCCGCCTTGCAGGGCAAGTCACTCGATGGTCAATGCCCCGACCATACCGGCCTGGTAATGCCCCGGCACGTTGCAGGCAAACTCGATGGGTGCCGACTTACGGAAGGTCCAGGTCAGCTCGGCGCGCTGGCCGGGCATCACCAGCACGGTGTTGCCGCCGCCGTGACCATGGCCGGCGCCGTGGTCCATTTGCTGCCCGTGGTTCATCATCTGGCCATGGTTCATCATCTGACCGTGGTCCATGCCCTCATGGTTCATGCCTGCGGTGAACATCTTGCCCTGCATGGCGATCATTTCCTTCTGGTGCTCGGCATGCATGGCCTTGTCGCCCAGGTTGAATTCGTGGGGCAGCTTGCCCTCGTTGATCAGTACGAAGCGCACCGTCTCACCGGCCTTTACGTGAAGGCTCTTGGGCTCGAAGGCAATATCCTTGAGCAACACTTCGACCGTGCGGGTGGCCTTGGCCGCCGCGGCCGGCTCGCCAAAGGCGAAGGTTTGCGCCTCGCCAGCGAAGGTTGGCAGGCTGGCCAGGGCAAGAGTGGCGGCGATGAACAGGCGTTTCATGATGACTCCGGGAATACACAACGGGATGAGACCACCTTAGTCAGGGGCGACTGGCAGCTACCTGACAGGGAGATTACAACTTTGTCAGCTTGAGCGGCCCTGGACTTCGTCACGTATCATTTCAGCATCACTCGGTCCCTTTGGGAGCGGGTTCACCCGCGAACACCGGCGAAGCCGGTGCCATCTACCGTGTTGGATTCTTCGCGGGCAAACCCGCTCCCACAGGGGCTTTGCATCGCCTGCTGGAGTCAAGCCACCTGATGAAACTACTGATCGTCGAAGACCAGGCCCGCACCGGCCAGTACCTGAGCCAGGGTCTGAGCGAGGCCGGCTTTGCCACCGAGTTGGCCGCCGATGGCGAAACCGGCCAATTTCTGGCCCTGACCGGCGACCACGACCTGCTGATCCTCGACGTGATGCTGCCCGGCCGGGACGGCTGGCAGATCCTCCAGGCCGTACGCCAGGCCGGCCTGGACACGCCAGTGCTGTTCCTTACCGCCCGCGACGCCGTCGAGGATCGGGTGCATGGCCTGGAATTGGGCGCCGATGATTACCTGGTCAAGCCGTTCGCCTTCTCCGAACTGCTGGCCCGGGTGCGCAGCCTGCTACGCCGTGGCGCCAGCCCCAGCCAGGACACCACCCTGGGCCTGGCCGACCTGCGCCTGGACCTGATCCGCCGCCGCGCAGAGCGTGCCGGCCAGCGCATCGACCTGACCGCCAAGGAGTTTGCCCTGCTCGAACTGCTGCTGCGCCGCCAGGGTGAGGTGCTGCCGAAATCGCTGATCGCCTCGCAGGTGTGGGACATGAACTTCGACAGCGACACCAACGTGATCGAGGTGGCAATCCGCCGCCTGCGCCTGAAGATCGACGACCCGCACCCCAACAAGCTGATCCACACCGTGCGCGGCATGGGCTACGTACTCGAAGAGCGCGCCGAGTGATGCGCCAGGTTTCTCTCGGCAGCCGCCTGGCCCTGCTGTTCGCCGCCTGCACCGCTGCCGTCTCGCTGGGTGCCGGCCTGCTGTTCAGCCGTGCCAGCGAGCAGCACTTCGTCGAACTGGACCAGCAACTGCTGGACTCGCGCCTGTCGCTGTTCCGCACGCAACTGGCCGGCCTGACCAGCCCGGCCGAGCTGCAGGCGCGCCTGCCCGCCCTGCGCGAAGAGCTCAGCCACCAGGCCGACCTGCCCCTGCGCATCAGCGGCAGCGACGGCGCCACCTGGTTTGAAAGCCGCAGCGGGCTGCCGCAGGCACCACTGCCCGCCGGGCTGGCCACCCTGCATGCGCAAGGCACCGACTACCGCAGCCTGGCCGTGCACCTGGCGCAGGGCACGCCACAATCGCCGCAACTGACCCTGTACCTCGACATCACCCACCACCAGCACTTCCTGCAGGGCATGCAACGCCTGATCTGGCTGACTGTCGGCCTGTCGGCGCTGGCCACCGCGCTGCTCGGCGCCTGGGCCGCACGCAGTGGCCTGCGCCCGTTGCGGCAGATGGGCCAGGTGGCCGCCAGCGTGTCGGCACGCTCGCTCACTACCCGCCTGCCGGTGGCACAGATGCCCGAAGAGCTGGCCGAACTCGCCACGGCCATGAACGCCATGCTGCAGCGCCTGGACGATGCCTTCCAGCGCCTGTCGGCGTTTTCTGCCGACATCGCCCACGAGCTGCGCACACCGCTGTCCAACCTGCTGACCCACACCCAGGTCACCCTCACCCGCCCGCGCAGCCTCGAAGAGTACCGGGAGGCACTGCATGGCAACCTGGAGGAACTGCAGTGGATGGCGCAGATGATCAACGACATGCTGTTCCTGGCCAAGGCCGACCATGGCCTGCTGGTGCCGGGACAGGCGCCTTTGGCGCTGCATGAGGAGGTGGATGCGCTGCTGGAGTACTACGCACCGCTGGCCGAAGACAGCGAGATACAGATGCACCGCGAGGGTGAGGCCCTGCTGCAGGGCGACCGGCACATGCTGCGCCGCGCGCTGTCCAACCTGCTGGATAACGCCTTGCGCTTTACCCCGGCGGGTGGGCAGATACGGGTGACGCTGGGGCCCGGGCCGAGAGTTAGCGTGGCCAATACCGGGGCGGCTATCGAAGCCGCTGCTTTACCGCGGTTGTTCGACCGTTTTTACCGGGTGGACCCGGCGCGGCGCGAAGGCAGTAGCGAGCATGCGGGGTTGGGGCTGGCGATTACCCGGTCAATCGTGCAAGCCCATGGCGGGCGCATTCGGGCGGAGTGTGAGGGTGGCTGGACCCGTTTCGTGATCGAGTTCACTAATGGCCTGTGAACCGGGGGCTGCTTTGCAGCCCATCGCGACACAAGGCCGCTCCCACAGGGGACCGCGATCCATTCAGGTTGACGCGAACCCTTGTAGGAGCGGCCTTGTGTCGCGATAGGGGCGCAAAGCGCCCCCAAAAATCTCAGAGGAAACTATACAGCCAGGCCAATCGCCGGCTGCACCTGCGACGCCCGGTAAGCCGGATAAATGGTCGCCAGGAAGCTCATCACCAGCCCAGCGGTGCAGATCATCACCACATCCCCCCACTGCAACTGCGACGGCAGGCTGCTGACGAAGTACACATCCGAAGTAAAGATGTGCTGCCCGCTCACCCGCTCCAGCCAACCGACGATCTGGCTGACGTTGAACGCCGCAATTACCCCCAGCACGCCACCAATCAACGTGCCGACAATACCGATCAGGCTGCCCTGGACCATGAACGTGCCCATGATCTGCGCCGGCGTGGCACCCAGGGTACGCAGGATGGCAATGTCCGGCCCCTTGTCGTTCACCACCATCACCAGGGTGGCGATGATGTTGAACGCCGCCACCGCGATGATCATCATCAACAGCAGGCCGATCATGGTCTTTTCCATCTTCATGGCGCTGAACAGGCTGCCCTGGGTGTGCGACCAGTCATCGGCACGGTAGCCGTCGCCAAGCCCGGCGGCGATGGCCTTGGATACCTGCGGTGCGGCATACAGGTCGTGCAGCTTCAGGCGCACCCCCTGCACCTGGCCCGCTGCCCAGCGCTGCATCTCAGCGGCATCGGCCACGTGGATGTACGCCTGCGAACCGTCCAGCTCGGCACCGACCTTGAAGATGCCAACCACGGTCAGGCGCTGCATGCGCGGGGTGATGCCGCCCGGTTCCTTGCTGATTTCCGGCACGATCAGGGTCAGCTTGTCGCCAGTGTTCAGGCGGAAGCGCCGTGCCGTCAGCTCGCCGATGACCACGCCGAACTCACCCGGCTGCAGGTCCTGCAGGCGGCCCTGGACGATGTGCTGGCCAACGATCGAGACCTTGCTCTCCTCGGCCGGGTCGATACCGCCAACCTGGATCGGCTGCATCGCCCCCTTGTACGACAGCATGCCTTCCATTTCGGTAATCGGCGCCGCCGCCATCACCGCCGGGTTCTGCATGGCGGCGTCGGCCACTTTGTGCCAGTCGTCCAGCGGCTGCACGCCCAGGATGGCGGCATGCGGTACCAGGCCGAGAATGCGCGAGCTCATTTCACGCTGGAAGCCGTTCATCACCGACAGCACCACGATCATCGCCAGCACGCCCAGCGACAGGCCGATCATCGAGGTCATCGAGATGAACGAGATGAAGTGGTTGCGGCGCTTGGCTCGGGTGTAGCGTGCGCCGATGAAGATGGGCAAGGGTCTGAACATGTACGAAAACACCCAATGAAAACAGGAAAACGGGGCAGCACCTGCTACCCCGTGCAATCGATCAGATCGCCACCAGGTGGCCGTCGTCGAGTTTCAACACACGGTCCATCTGGCGCGCCAGGTTGAGGTCGTGGGTGACCACCAGGAACGCCGTGCGCGAAGCGCTGGACAGCTCCTGCATCAGCTCCTGGATGCCCTGCGCGGTGTGGTGGTCGAGGTTGCCGGTCGGCTCGTCGAGCATCACCAGGCCTGGGCGGTTGACCAGTGCCCGGGCAATCGCCACCCGCTGGCGCTCACCGCCGGACAACTCGGCCGGCTTGTGGTTCAAGCGGTGGCCAAGGCCCACGCGCTTGAGCAGCGCCTCGGCACGCTCACGGGCCTCGGGGATGGGCGTGCGGCCGATCAGCAGCGGCATGCACACGTTCTCGATGGCAGTGAACTCCGGCAACAGGTGGTGGAACTGGTAGACAAAGCCCAGTTCACGGTTGCGCAGCAGGCCGCGGGCGCGCTCGCCCAGTGCCGACAGCTCTTCGCCGGCCAGCCAGACGCTGCCCTGGGTCGGCCGGTCGAGGCCGCCCAGCAGGTTGAGCAAGGTACTCTTGCCCGAGCCGGAGCTACCAACGATGGCCACCCGCTCACCGGCGTGCAGTTCGAGGTTGAGCCCGGCCAGCACCTGCACCGACTCCGGGCCCTCGTCATAGGACTTGCCCAGGTTGCGGCAACTCAGAACGGCTTTATCACTCATGCGCGACTCACTCATAACGTAGCGCCTCTGCAGGCTGGGTGCGGGCCGCACGCCAGGCCGGGTACAGGGTGGCGAAGAAACTCAGGACCAGCGCCGCACCACAGACCATGTACACGTCCTGGGCCTGGATCTGCGACGGCAGGTAATCGATGAAGTACACGTCGGCATTGAGGAACTTGTGCCCGATCAGTTTCTCGATGCCGGCGATCACCGCGCTCACGTTCAGCGCGGCGACAATTCCGACCACGGCGCCGATCAGGGTACCTATCACCCCGATCACCGTGCCCTGGACCATGAAGATGAGCATGATCTGCCCTGGCGTGGCGCCCAACGTGCGCAGGATGGCAATGTCACCGCGCTTGTCGTTGACCACCATTACCAGGGTGGAAATGATGTTGAACGCCGCCACCGCCACGATCAGCAGCAACAGCAGGCCGATCATGGCCTTTTCCATGCGGATTGCCTGGTACAGGTTGCCGTGGGTGCGGGTCCAGTCACGGCTGTAGTATTCCTGGTCACCCAACTGCTGGGCGATGCTCCAGGCTACACGCGGCGCCTGGAACAGGTCGTCGAACTTCAGGCGCAGGCCCTGCACCTGGTCGGGCTTCCAGCGGTGCAGTCGGGACAGGTCGCTGATGTTGGTCAGGCCCAGGTAGCCGTCGATCTCGCCCGCGCCCACGTGGAAGGTACCGACCACGGTGAAGCGCTTCATGCGCGGGAACATGCCGGCCGGGGTCACGCTGACCTCGGGGGCGACGAAGGTGAGCTTGTCGCCAATGGCCACACCCAGCTTGGCCGCAGCCTTGTCGCCGATCATGATGCCCCACTCGCCCGGCGCCAGCTGGTCGAGGCGGCCTTGCAGCACGAACTTGTCGATGATCGACACCTCGCGCTCACGGGCCGGGTCGATGCCGTTGAGCAACACCTTCTGCACCTTGCCATCATGGGTCAGCAGGCCCTGCATCTGGGTGAACGGCGCAACCGCCAGCACCTGCGGATTCTGCTTTACTTGTTGGGCAAGGGCCGGCCAGTCGGCTATGGGCTGGCCGCTCTCCAGCGTGGCATGGGGGATCATGCCCAGCACGCGGGTGCGCATCTCGTGGTCGAAACCGTTCATCACCGACAACACCACGATCATCACCACCACGCCCAGGGCGAGGCCGATCATCGAGGTCAGGGAAATGAACGAGACGAAGTGATTGCGACGTTTGGCACGGGTATAACGCGTGCCGATGAATGCGAAAAGAGGTCTGAACATGTCGGGGCTTGTTCGGATGAAAGGGAACGTCCTTGTGGCGAGGCGCCTACGGCGGCTTTACACTCGGACCACCGCCGCTACCTTGGGTTCGCCATGACGACATTAGACGAAGAAGATCGCCGCGAATACTACCGCATCGAAGATCGGATCGCACTTCAAATCAGCCCTCTCAGCGCGGCCGAAGCCCTTGACCCAGATGTGTTGCAAGATGATTCCCCGCTGTTCAACCTGCTTAGCGAACTGCACCTGTCCGACTTCGAGTCGCAGCACCTGCTACGCCAGCTGAGCGACAAGGACCGCACCCTCGCCGCCTTCCTCAAGGCACAGAACAAACGCCTCGACCTGCTCAGCGCAGTCGTCGCCCAGACCCTGATCGGCGAAGTGGGCCAACCCCAGCCGGTAGTCATCTCCGAGGGCGGCATCGAGTTCACGCAAGCCACGCCGGTTGCACCCGGCACCCAGGTAAAAGTGAAAATGGTGCTGATGCCGCGCGCCCACGGCCTGCTGCTGCGCGGTAAAGTCAGCCATTGCGACCCGCGCGCAGGGGTCGGCTTTGATATCGGTACCGAATTCATCGACATGACCGACGCCCAACGGCAACTGCTGGCCCGCTATATCCTGCAGCGCCAGCAACAACAACGGCGCCAGCAACTGGAACAGAGCGGCCCCGCCTCCTGAGCCTATTACTCTCTGATTTGAAGGAACGAACGTGACCCTGATCTACGGCCATCGCGGCGCCAAGGGCGAAGCGCCCGAGAACACCCTGAAGAGCTTTCAGCAATGCCTGGCCCATGGCGTGACCCGCTGCGAGCTGGACCTGCACCTGTCGGCCGACAACGAGCTGATGGTGATCCACGACCCTACCCTCAAGCGCACCACTGGCCGACGCGGCAAGGTGGTCGAGCACCCGGCCGCCGACCTGATCAAGATCGATGCCCGCAAAGGCGGCCCGGGGCACGTACAGCCCTGCCCCATCCCGAAACTGGAAGAACTGTTCGAAAAATGCCCGTTCGAGCACTGGCAGCTAGAGGTGAAGAGCGCATCGCGCACCCGTGCCGCCACCACTGTGCTGGCAATCCGCGAACTGGCCCAGCAGTACGGCCTGCTGGACAAGGTAACCATCACCTCCAGCTCACGCGAAGTGCTGGGTGCCGCGCAGGAACTGGTACCGGACGTGAAACGCGGGCTGGTAGCCGAGTACGCCTGGCTCGACCCATTGAAGGTGGCACAGAACTATGGCTGCGAGCTGCTGGCATTGAACTGGACACTGTGCACCCCCGAGCGCCTGCTGAAAGCGCAGGGCCAGGGTTTGCACGTGTCGGTATGGACAGTCAACGAACCGGCACTGATGCGCCGGCTAGCTGACTTTGGCGTGGACAGCCTGATTACAGACTTTCCCGGTTTGGCCAAGACCACCCTCGGGTAGGGTTGAAATCGGTCTCTCCGACCGGCTCAGGCCACCGGTCGGAGCCGCTCAAAAAAGCCGGTTCAGGCCATCGTAGGCAGCTACCCGATAGGCTTCGGCCATGGTCGGGTAGTTGAACGTGGTGTTGACGAAGTACTTCAGGTTGTTGTGCTCACCCGGCTGGTTCATGATCGCCTGGCCGATGTGAACGATCTCCGAAGCCTGGTAGCCGAAGCAGTGCACGCCAAGGATTTCCAGGGTTTCGCGGTGGAACAGGATCTTCAGCATGCCTTGCGGCTCGCCGGCGATCTGCGCACGGGCCATGCCCTTGAAGAAGGCCTTGCCCACTTCGTAAGGCACCTTGGCCTGGGTCAGCTCCTGCTCGTTCTTGCCGATCGAGCTGATCTCCGGAATGGTGTAGATGCCGGTCGGCACGTCATTGACGAAGCGCCAGCTGCCATTGTCGACGATGCTGCCAGCGGCCGAGCGGCCCTGGTCATGGGCGGCACTGGCCAGGCTTGGCCAGCCGATCACGTCACCGGCGCCGTAGATGTTCGGCACGGTGGTGCGGTAGGCCTCGTCGACCTCGATCTGGCCGCGGCTGTTGACCTTGATGCCGATGTTTTCCAGGCCCAGCTTGTCGGTGTTGCCGGTACGGCCGTTGCACCACAGCAAGGCGTCGGCCTTGATCTTCTTGCCCGACTTCAGGTGCAGGATCACCCCGTTGTCCAGGCCTTCGACGCGCTCGTACTCTTCGTTGTGGCGCACGGTGATGTTGTTGTTGCTGAAGTGGTAGCTCAGCGCCTGGGAAATTTCCGAGTCGAGGAAGCTCAGCAGCTGGCCACGGTTGTCGACCAGCTCTACCAATACGCCCAGGCCGCTGAAGATCGAGGCGTACTCACAACCGATCACGCCGGCACCGTACACGATCAGCTTGCGCGGGGTGTGGCTGAGGCTGAGGATAGTATCGCTGTCGTAGACGCGCGGGTGGTGGAAGTCGATGTCGGCCGGGCGGTACGGGCGCGAGCCGGTAGCGATGATGATGTGCTTGGCGTTGAGTTTTTCGACCACGCCGTTCGGGCACACCACTTCAACGGTTTGCTCGTCGGCGAAGCTGCCGGTGCCGAAGAACACGTCAACGCGGTTACGGGCGTAGTAACCGGTGCGCGAGGCCACCTGCTTGGCAATCACCTTCTCGGCGCTTTTCAGCACGTCCGGGAACGAGAACCAGCGCGGCTCGCCGATGGCGCGGAACATCGTGTTGGTGTTGAACTGCATGATCTGCCGCACCGAGTGACGCAGTGCCTTGGACGGGATGGTACCCAGGTGCGTGCAGTTGCCACCGACCTGGCGACGGTCATCGACCATCGCTACCTTGCGCCCTGCTTTGGCGGCGTTCATTGCCGCGCCTTCACCGGCCGGGCCGGAACCCAGCACCACTACGTCGTAGTTGTAGACAGCCATGCGTACTCCTTCAGAACTGGCCCGCAAGCCACGGTCGCTCGCGGGGCGCGATCATGCCGCCGGGGCGTCATGAGAAAATTCGGGTGCAGTCTAATCAAGCGTGAACGCCGCGCACATTAACCCTTGGTCGCGTCGTAGGCCAATTTTGCCCGCACTACATATGGTTCACCCATTCCCTGGCGGCGATCATCCCTGCTTGTGCTTTCACTCGCCTTTCATTGCCCGTTCGAATGCGGGCGTAGCTCGGGAGACGAAGCCACCCTCGGCCCGAGTCACCAATACTGCGGCCAGGCCATGCGCCACGGCAAAATCCCAGCCACGTTCCGGGCCGAGGATCAGCAGCAGCGTCGAATAGCCATCGGCCTGCAGTGCCGAGGCGTCCAGCACGGTGACGGCGGCCAGGTCATGTTCAACCGGGCGCCCGAGGCGGGCATCGAAGGTGTGCGAATAGCGCCGGCCATTCTCCTCGAAATAGTGCCGATAGTCACCCGAGGTTGATACTGAAAGGCCATTGACCGGGATGATCTGGCGGGCGATCTGGCGGTCTTCACGGGGCAACTCCAGGGCGATGCGCCAGGGGCTGCCATCGGGCTTGCGGCCAACCGCCTTGAGCTCGCCGGTGGCCTCGGCGACGAAACTGGCCACGCCCATGGCCTGCAAGCGTGCGGCAATCAAGTCGACAGCGTGGCCGGCGGCGATGCTGTTGAAGTCGAGCTGCACCGGGGCGTCCTTGCACAAGGCCTGGCCTTCGATGCGCAGGTGCTGGTAGCCCACGCGCTGGCGAACCTTGGCCAGGGCTTGTGGATCGGGTATTTGCTCGTGGCGGGCCTGGGGGCCGAAGCCCCACAGATCCAGCAAAGGTTCGACGGTGAGATCGAAGGCGCCATCGCTCTGCTCGGCCAGGTGCTGGCCGAGGCTGACCAATTCGAGCATGTCGGCCGGCAGGGCCATGCAGTGGTTGGCGGGCAACTGGTTGAAACGGCTGACGGTGGAGTCGCCGCGGTAGGTCGAGTAGTGCTGATCGATGTCGCGCAGGATGGTTTCGACCGCTGCCTGCACCTGCGCCGGCGCAGGGCCGCCGGGCTCGCGGACGTACTGGATGCTGTAGCTGCTGCCCATGGTCGGGCCGCCCAGGCGCTCCAGGGTGGGGCCCTGGTTGCAGGCGGTGAGGAGCAGGAGGATGAAAAGCAAGGCTATGCGCAAGGATTGGCTTCTCGGTTGCCAGTACCGGCCTCTTCGCGGGTAAACCCGCTCCCACAGGGATATCACAGGCTTTGAAAGCTGTGACAATCCTGCAGGGCCCTACATGGATATCACAACCCTTGAAAGCGGTGATATCCCTGTGGGAGCGGGTTCACCCGCGAAAGGGCCGGCACTGGCAACTCAAATTCTGGATAAAAAAACGGGAACCCGAAGGTTCCCGTTTTTTCATTGCCTTACAAGCGAATCAGCGTGGAAACGCTGGCGGGTTCACACCGGCCATGTCTTCCATCACGCGAACCACCTGGCAGCTGTAACCGAACTCGTTGTCGTACCAGACGTACAGGACAACGCGGTTGTCGTTGGCGATGGTCGCTTCAGCGTCAACCACACCGGCGTGGCGCGAGCCAACGAAGTCGGTCGAAACCACTTCCTGCGAGGCAACGTAGTCGATCTGCTTGTGCAGTTCCGAGTGCATGGCGGTCTGGCGCAGGTACTCGTTGATTTCGTCGCGGGTGGTGGCCTTTTCCAGGTTCAGGTTCAGGATGGCCATCGAAACGTTCGGCGTCGGAACGCGAATGGCGTTGCCGGTCAGCTTGCCCTTGAGCACTGGCAGTGCCTTGGCGGCAGCGGTGGCGGCGCCGGTTTCGGTGATTACCATGTTCAGCGGCGCGGCACGGCCACGGCGGCTGCCCTTGTGGAAGTTGTCGATCAGGTTCTGGTCGTTGGTGAACGAGTGAACGGTTTCGACGTGACCGTTAACGATACCGTACTGGTCGTTGATGGCCTTGAGCACCGGCACGATGGCGTTGGTGGTGCAGGAAGCGGCCGAGATGATCTTGTCATCGGCAGCGATGTCACCGTGGTTGATGCCGTGCACGATGTTCTTCAGCGCGCCCTTGCCAGGTGCGGTGAGGATCACGCGGGCAGCGCCCGGGCAGGCCAGGTGCTGGCCCAGGCCGTCGGCGTCACGCCATACGCCGGTGTTGTCGACGATCAGCGCGTTGTCGATGCCGTACTGGGTGTAGTCGACTTCGCTCGGGCTCTTGGCATAGATAACCTGGATCAGGTTGCCGTTGGCGGTGATGGTGTTGTTGGCTTCGTCGATGGTGATGGTGCCATCGAACGGGCCATGCACCGAGTCACGACGCAGCAGGCTGGCACGCTTGACCAGGTCGTTTTCGGCGCCTTTGCGCACGACGATGGCACGCAGGCGCAGGCCGTCGCCACCACCGGTCTTCTCGATCAGGATGCGCGCCAGCAGGCGGCCGATGCGGCCGAAGCCGTACAGGACAACGTCGGTGCCTTTGCGCGCCGAAGCGTTCTGCTGGCCAACTACTTCGGCCAGCTCTTCACGGACGAACTGCTCGGCAGTACGGCCGTTGCCTTCCTGCTTGAACTTGTTGGCCAGCTTGCCCAGGTCGACCGAAGCCGCGCCCAGTTTCAGCTCGCTCATGGCCTTGAGCAGGGGGAATGTCTCGTGGACGGACAGTTCGGTTTCGTCGGCTTGACGATGACGCGCAAAGCGGTGCGCCTTGAGGATCGAGATAACCGAACGGTTGATCAGGCTGCGGCCATAAATCGAGCTCACCACATTGTTGTTGCGGTAGAGCTGACCGATAAGCGGGATCATCGCTTCAGCCAGGGCTTCACGATCGATCCACTCACCAAGACACTGGTCGGGCTTCTGAGTCACGGGAACCTTCCACATGTAGGGACAGAAAAAAGGGGCTACATTATGACGCCCCAACACGGAACCGGCAATGAGCGCCTGTCGCGGCGATGCAAGCCAGCGTTCATGCCCTTTCGAGCCTGACAGCCGGCACCGTCACCGGTACAATCGATCTCTTTGCCGCAACGCTTGGAGTGCAATCTCCCGTGTCAGTTCTGCGCCTACCGCAAATGTCGGCCACGGCCGGCAAACAAACCTGGGGCAACCTGCCCGGTGCCGCCCTCAGCCTTGCCATCGCCGAGGCCGCCAGCAGCGCTGGCCGCTTCACCCTGCTGCTGACGGCCGACAGCCAGGCCGCCGACCGTCTGGAGCAGGAGCTGCGCTTCTTCGCCCCGGACCTGCCGGTGCTGCCGTTCCCCGATTGGGAAACCCTGCCCTACGACCTGTTCTCGCCGCACCAGGACATCATTTCCCAGCGAATTGCCAGCTTGTACCGCCTGCCGGAGCTGAGCCACGGCATCCTTGTGGTGCCGGTCACCACCGCCCTGCACCGCCTGGCGCCCACGCGCTTCCTGCTGGGCAGCAGCCTGGTGCTGGATGTGGGCCAGACCATCGACGTGGAGCAGATGCGCTCGCGCCTGGAGGCCAGCGGCTACCGTTGCGTCGACACCGTCTACGAGCATGGCGAGTTTGCCGTGCGCGGCGCGCTGATCGACCTGTTCCCGATGGGCAGCAAGCTGCCCTACCGCATCGACCTGTTCGATGACGAGATCGAGACGCTACGCACCTTCGACCCCGAGACCCAGCGCTCGATCGACAAGGTGGACTCGGTGCGCCTGCTGCCAGCGCGCGAATTCCCGATGCAGAAAGAGGAAGTAACCCGCTTCAAGGCGCGCTTTCGCGAGCGCTTCGACGTCGACTTCCGCCGCAGCGCGATCTTCCAGGACCTGGCCAGCGGCATCATTCCCGCCGGCATCGAGTACTACCTGCCGCTGTTCTTCGAAGAAACCTCGACCCTGTTCGACTACCTGCCGGCCGACACCCAGGTGTTCTCGCTGCCCGGTGTGGAACAGGCCGCCGAACACTTCTGGAACGACGTGCGCGGGCGCTATGAAGACCGCCGCGGCGACCTGAGCCGGCCGCTGCTGCCGCCGGCCGAGCTGTTCCTGCCGGTGGAAGACTGCTTCGCCCGGCTCAAGCAATGGCCACGGGTAGTGGTCAGCAGCGAAGACCTCGACCCGGGCGCTGGCCGCGAGCGCTTCCCGGCGCGCGCCCTGCCCAACCTGGCGATCGAGGCCAAGGCCAACCAGCCCCTGGCCGAACTGGCCAACTTCCTCGACCAGTTCCCCGGCCGCGTACTGTTCACCGCCGAATCGGCGGGCCGCCGCGAAGTACTGCTGGAGCTGCTTGAACGGCTGAAGCTGCGCCCGCAGACCGTCGACGGCTGGGCCGACTTCATCACCGGCGCCGAGCGCCTGGCCATAACCATCGCCCCGCTGGACGACGGCCTGCTGCTGGACGACCCGGCCATTGCCCTGGTTGCCGAAAGCCCATTGTTCGGCCAGCGGGTGATGCAACGCCGGCGCCGCGACAAGCGCGGTGAAACCGCCAACGACGCGGTTATCAAGAACCTTACCGAACTGCGCGAAGGCGCGCCGGTGGTGCACATTGACCATGGTGTGGGGCGCTACCTGGGCCTGGCCACCCTGGAAATCGACGGCCAGGCCGCCGAATTCCTTACCCTGGAATACGCCGAGAACGCCAAGCTTTACGTGCCGGTAGCCAACCTGCACCTGATCGCCCGCTACACCGGCAGCGACGATGCCCTGGCACCGCTGCACCGGTTGGGCTCGGAAGCCTGGCAGAAGGCCAAGCGCAAGGCCGCCGAACAGGTGCGCGACGTGGCGGCCGAACTGCTCGACATCTATGCCCGCCGTGCCGCGCGCAAGGGCTATGCGTTTGCCGACCCGTCTGCCGACTACGCCACCTTCAGCGCCGGCTTCCCGTTCGAGGAAACCCCCGACCAGCAAGCCGCCATCGAAGCCGTGCGCGCCGACATGCTGGCGCCCAAGCCGATGGACCGCCTGGTCTGCGGCGATGTGGGCTTCGGCAAGACCGAAGTGGCCATGCGCGCGGCGTTCATCGCCGTGCACAGTGGCCGCCAGGTGGCCGTGCTGGTGCCCACCACCCTGCTCGCCCAGCAGCACTACAACAGCTTCCGCGACCGCTTTGCCGACTGGCCGGTGACCGTGGAAGTGATGAGCCGCTTCAAGTCGGCCAAGGAAGTGGCCGCCGCGGCCGCAGACCTTGCCGAAGGCAAGATCGACATCCTCATCGGCACCCACAAGCTGCTGCAGGACGACGTGCGCTTCAAGGACCTGGGCCTGGCCATCATCGACGAAGAGCACCGCTTTGGCGTACGCCAGAAGGAACAGCTGAAGGCCCTGCGCAGCGAGGTCGACATCCTCACCCTCACCGCCACGCCGATCCCGCGCACGCTGAACATGGCGGTGGCGGGCATGCGCGACCTGTCGATCATCGCCACGCCGCCGGCGCGCCGCCTGTCGGTGCGCACCTTCGTCATGGAGCAGAACAAGAGCACGGTCAAGGAAGCGCTGCTGCGTGAACTGCTGCGCGGTGGCCAGGTGTACTACTTGCACAACGATGTGAAAACCATCGAGAAGTGCGCCGCAGACCTCGCCGAACTGGTGCCCGAGGCGCGCATTGGCATCGGCCACGGGCAGATGCGCGAGCGCGAGCTGGAACAGGTGATGAGCGACTTCTACCACAAGCGCTTCAACGTGCTGGTGGCCTCGACCATCATCGAAACCGGCATCGACGTACCCAGCGCCAACACCATCGTCATCGAGCGCGCCGACAAGTTCGGCCTGGCCCAGCTGCACCAACTGCGCGGCCGGGTTGGCCGTAGCCACCACCAGGCCTACGCCTACCTGCTGACGCCTACTCGGCAGAAAGTCAGTGCCGACGCCGAAAAGCGCCTGGAAGCCATCGCCAACACCCAGGACCTGGGCGCAGGCTTTGTGCTGGCCACCAACGACCTGGAAATCCGCGGTGCCGGCGAGCTGCTGGGCGAAGGCCAGAGCGGGCAGATCCAGGCGGTGGGCTTCACCCTGTACATGGAAATGCTCGAGCGCGCGGTCAAGGCGATCCGCAAGGGCACCCAGCCAAATCTTGAGCAGCCGCTGGGCGGTGGCCCGGAGATCAACCTGCGCCTGCCGGCGCTGATCCCCGAGGACTACCTGCCCGACGTGCATGCACGGCTGATCCTGTACAAGCGCATTGCCTCGGCGGCCGACGAAGAAGGCCTGAAAGACCTGCAAGTCGAGATGATCGACCGCTTCGGCCTGCTGCCGGACCCAACCAAGAACCTGATGCGCCTGACCTCGCTCAAGCTGCATGCGGAAAAGCTCGGCATCAAGAAAGTCGACGCCGGCCCCAACGGCGGCAAGCTCGAGTTCGAGGCCGAAACCCCGGTCGACCCGCTGACCCTGATCAAGCTGATCCAGGGCCAGCCCAAACGCTACAAGTTCGAAGGCGCCACCCAGTTCCGCTTCCTGGTGCCGATGGAACGCCCCGACGAACGTTTCAATACCCTGGAGGCGCTGTTCGAGCGCCTGACCCCACAGCCTGCCTAAGGAAGATCCATGCGTGCCATCCGTTGCCTGACCCTGCTGCTGGCGCTGTTCGCCCCAGCCGCCTTCGCCGAAGGCCTGTATCAGGTAGAAATGATCCTGGTGCGGCAGAACAGCGTGCCCGCCTTCACCAGCCCGTTCGCCCCTGAAGACTGGAGCGCCGGCGCCCCGCGCCTGGAGAAAGACGCCGAGCGCCGCCTGGCGCTGGAAGACGAAGTCACCCGCCTGGAAGCCACCGCCGACTACACCGTGCTGATGCACAAGGCCTGGCAGCAGCAAGTGGGCAGCGAACCCAGCCGCATTGCATTGGGCGACGGCGCCGAGCAGTTCGGCCACTTCCCCATCGAAGGCAACCTGAGCATCGCCGAAGGGCGCTTTATCGCGGTCGAGGCCAACTTCTGGGTCAACCAGCTGGACGGCAACGGCAGCGTCCTGCAAAGCGAGCAGTTCAAGCAGAGCAACAGCAACGTCAAGGGCGGCCAGCTGACCTTTCTCGACGGCGGGCACCTGGCCGTGCTGCTGAAGGTGACACCACCGGGTACGCCGAAAATGCCGGTGATGGACCCGGAGATGATGGAGCAGTGATGTGAGCGAGAGCGATGCGCAGTTCTTTGTGCGGGCGCACAACGGCTGGACGCTTGCGTTTGACCGCAAGTCTCTGCAACGCGGCCTGGATTATGCCGAGGAAGGCAGAAGCGAAATCGTATCCATCCTCGACATGACCGTCCGCGCCCAGTGCGCAGGCTCCGCCGGCCAGACCTACTACCAGCGCATCACGCTGGACATGACTGAAGATGGCCTGGAGTGCCAAGGCAGTTGCTCATGCCCGGTGGGAGAAGACTGCAAGCATTGTGCGGCTGCCCTCTATTTGCTGGAGCGCGGGCCGGATTACGCCGAAGGCAGCCATGATGCCCCTCACCCACCTGTTGACGCAGCCCGGCACTCCCTGGACCTCCCCCCTGAACTCGCCCATTGGGTCGAGGCCTTGGAAGCTCCAACAAAGCCTGCCGAGCCTGCCAAGCGCAAAGGCCCGTCGCTCTACTACAAGGTCGTTAACGAGCACGGCCTTAGCACGCTCAGCGTATCCAAAGGCACCTGTGAAGCCGATGGCCAGCTGAAGCTGGCCCGTGCCAGTTCGCTGCCTGAGATGCTCTATTACACGCCACGTTATGTAACGGATGAAGACCTGCGCATCCTCAGACTGATTGACGCCCTTGGCAAAAGCTCCAACATGCCAATCGCGAGGCTGGAAGGAAAGCAAGGCGCAGAGCTGTACGAGTTCGCACTGGCCAGTGGGCGACTGATCTACGGCGAGCAACTGTTGCCACTAGCACCTGGGCCGACACTGCCTGCCGAGTTTCGCTGGATGAGGCTTGAGAACGGCAGCTATCGTGGTGCGTGGCACCATGATGAGCGGATGCATGACATGGCACTGCCACTCGACCCGCTCTATTACATCGATACCCAGACGGGCATGACTGGCAAGCTGGTACATGATCTTGATCCGTTCATTGCCAGCCAACTGGCAAGCGCACCTACGGTGCCCGAGCACTTGATCATCCCCCTGAGCCACCGCTTGAATGCGCTGAATCGCCAGGTTCCAACGCCTACAAGCGTACGCAGTGAAGAGATCGACAGTGTTCAACCCAGGCCGCACCTGACGCTGGGCAGCCTCGAATTCAGCGCCTACATGCCCAAGACCGGGCGTATGCAGCGGCAGATGCAGCATCGGGCCGCGCTGGCGTTCGACTATGACGGTTTACGCGCCAGCGGCAGCGACGAAAAACCGCTGACCCGCCTGGTAGACAACACCAGCCAGCGCATCCGCCGCCAGCCGCAAGCCGAGCAGGCGCTGCGCAAGCTGTTGCGCGACCTGGGCTTCAAGGCCGCCACCCGACAAAGCAAGGCCCTGCCCGACAGCGCCGGCGAAATGTTTCAGCTGCCAGACGACGAAGCCTGGCTAAGCTTTGCCCGCGAAGGCCTGCCGCACCTGCGCGAGGCCGGGTGGGACATCGACATCCACCGCGATTTCGCCTTCAACCTGCAAGAGGTGGACGACTGGTACGCCACCATCGACGAAGCCCCCGGCCATGAATGGTTCGACCTGGAGCTAGGCATCGTGGTCGATGGCCAGCGCCACAGCCTGCTGCCGATCGTGCTGCAACTGCTGCGCAGCAACCCGGAGCTGCTGCGCCCCAGCGAGCTGGCCCGACGCAGTGACGACGAGCACTTGCTGATCGACCTCAACCGCGGCCGCCTGGACGCCCCAGCCCTGCGCGTCGCCCTGCCCTACGGCCGCATCAAGGCAGTCATGGGTACCCTGGGCGAGCTGTACCTGCACCAAGACGCCGCTGGCACGGCCCTGCGCATGGAGCGCGCCGACGCCGCACGCCTGAACGAAATCGAAGGCCTGCCTCTGCACTGGGAGGGTGGCGAGCATGTGCGCGACCTGGGCCGCCGCCTGCGCGATGCCCGCGACCTGCAAGTGGCGCCGCCAAGCGGGCTGCAGGCCAGCTTGCGCCCCTACCAGCAACAGGGCCTGAACTGGCTGCAAGCGCTGCGCGAGATGGGCACCGGCGGCATCCTCGGCGACGACATGGGCCTGGGCAAGACCCTGCAGGCCTTGGCCCACCTGCTGCTGGAGAAAGAGTCCGGGCGCCTCGGCACACCTGCCCTGGCAGTGATGCCTACCAGCCTGATACCCAACTGGCTGGACGAAGCCCAGCGCTTTGCCCCCAACCTGCGCGTGCTGGCATTGCACGGGCCGGGGCGCAGCAAACATTTTGCCAAGCTGCACGAATACGACCTGGTCCTGACCACCTATGCCTTGATACCGCGCGACCTTGAACACCTGCGTACCCAGGCCTGGCAGGTGCTGGTGCTGGACGAGGCGCAGAACATCAAGAGCAGCACCAGCAAGGCCGCCCTCGCCGTCTGCGAGCTACAAGCTACCCAGCGCGTGTGCCTGACCGGCACGCCGATGGAAAACAACCTGGGCGAGCTGTGGTCGATTTTCCATTTCCTCATGCCCGGCTGGCTGGGTGACCTGAAGCGCTTCAACCAGGACTACCGCACACCGATCGAGCGCCACGGCGACAGCGAGCGCCTGGCCCATCTGGTCACGCGCATCCGCCCGTTCCTGCTGCGCCGCACCAAGGAACAAGTGGCCACCGAGCTGCCGGCCAAGACCGAGATGGTGCACTGGGTCGAACTCAGCGACGCCCAGCGCGACACCTACGAAGCCGTGCGAGTGGCCATGGACCAGAAAGTCCGCGACGAAATCGCCCGCAATGGCGCCGCGCGCAGCCAGATCGTGATCCTCGACGCCCTGCTCAAGCTGCGCCAGGTGTGCTGCGACCTGCGCCTGGTCAAAGGCGTGGAAAGCAAAGGCAACCAGGCCGACAAAGGCAAGCTGGGCGCACTGCTGGAAATGCTTGAAGAACTGCTCAGCGAAGGGCGCCGGGTACTGCTGTTCTCGCAGTTCACCTCGATGCTGGCGTTGATCGAGCAGGAACTGGAAAAGCGCAAGATCCGCTACAGCCTGCTTACCGGCGACACCCGCGACCGGCGCACGCCGGTGCAGGAGTTCCAGCAGGGTGACAGCGAAGTGTTCCTGATCAGCCTGAAGGCAGGTGGCGTGGGCTTGAACCTGACGGCTGCGGACACGGTGATCCACTTCGACCCCTGGTGGAACCCGGCCAGCGAAAACCAGGCCACCGACCGCGCCTACCGCATTGGCCAGGACAAGCCGGTGTTCGTGTTCAAGCTGATTACCCGGGGCACGGTGGAAGAGAAGATCCAGCTGCTGCAGCAGGAGAAAGCCGCGCTGGCGGCAAGCCTGCTGGATGGTGGGCAGGCTGGGCAGTGGCGGCTGGGGGATGAGGAGATCGAGGCACTATTTGCGCCGCTGCCTGGGAAACGAGGGCGTTAAAGCCTGAGTCCTCTGGCGCCTGTACCGGCCTCTTCGCGGGCTTGCCCGCTCCCACAGGGATCGCACCGCTGGCAATGCCTGTGCAGCACTTGTGGGAGCGGGCAAGCCCGCGAAGAGGCCAGTACAGGCCTACATCACACCTGTGGGAGCTGGCTTGCCGGCGAAGAGGCCGGCAAGGTCAATCGACCAGCTGGGCTTCCTTCAACGCCCCCAACGCCTCCAGCCACCGCGGCTGCTGGCGATAATCGGTTCGCGCAAAGCCTTGCCCGCGCATCCGCGCAATCCGCGGCGAGGGCTTGACCTTCATGCGCTGCGCCGCGCTCAGTGCCAGCTCTGCCGCCGCCCGGTCGTTGCACACCAGGCCCATGTCACAGCCCGCGCTCAGCGCCGCCTCGATGCGGCTGGCTGCATCCCCGACTACATGCGCACCGGCCATCGACAGGTCATCACTGAAGATCACCCCGTCAAAACCCAGCTCGCCGCGCAGGATATCCTGCAACCAGCGCCGCGAGAAACCGGCCGGCTGGTTGTCTACCTGCGGGTAGATGACATGCGCCGGCATCACCGCCGCCAGCTGCCCGCTCAGGCGGGTGAACGGCACCAGGTCGGCCTGGCGCAGCTGCTCAAGGCTGCGCTCATCGGTGGGGATGGCCACATGCGAGTCAGCCTCGGCCCAGCCATGCCCCGGGAAGTGCTTGCCACAGGCGGCCATGCCCGCCGCGTTCATGCCGCGGATGAACGCCCCGGCCAGTTGCGTGGCCCGCAGCGGGTCACCCTCGAAGGCACGGCTGCCGACCACGGCGCTGCGCTGGTGGTCCAGGTCGAGCACCGGGGCGAAGCTCAGGTCCAGGCCAACCGCCAGCACCTCGGTCGCCATCAACCAGCCGCACTGCTCGGCCAGGTACTCGGCGTTGTCGTTGTCAGCCAGCGCACGCATGGCTGGCAGGCGCACAAAACCCTGGCGCAAGCGCTGCACACGCCCGCCTTCCTGGTCTACCGCCAGAATCAGGTCGGGGCGGATGGCGCGGATCGACGCGCACAGTTCACGTACCTGGCGCGGGCTGTCGATATTGCGGGCAAAGATGATCAGGCCAGCCACTTCGGGCTGGCGCAGCAGGTGACGGTCTTCGGCGGTCAGCCATTTACCGGCGATATCCACCATCAAGGAGCCTTGCAGGCTGACGGTCATGGGTAATCCTTCATTGAAGACTGAGTGAGGCCCACTGGGGGCAGGCGGCCTGCTCGATGCGCACCAGGCAATGGCCCGGCACCCGTTCGAACAGGCTTAGCAAGTCGGTGTTGCGCAGGCGTATGCAGCCATGGGACAACGCTATACCCATGGGTTCCGTATCCGGAGTGCCGTGCAGGTAGATATAGCGGCGGAATGTGTCAACCGCACCCAAGCGGTTGAAACCTGGCTCGCAGCCACTGAGCCAGAGAATGCGGGTGAGGATCCAGTCCCGACCGGGGTACTGCGCGTGCAGGGCTGGTGACCACACCTCGCCGGTCCAGCGCCGCCCACGCAGCACGGCATTGAGCGGCAGGCCTGCACCAATCCGTGCGCGCACTTGGTGCAGCCCGCGCGGCGTGCAGCCAGAGCCGTTGCGCTCACCGGCGCCATTGCGTGCGGTGGACACTTCAAGGCGCACACGCAGCTGCCCCATGGCAAAACCATAGAGGCACTGGTCGGCGAGGGAAATGTGCAGGAAATCAAGGTCAGGCATGGGCGCTAGCTTAGCTGAAGCGCCCTGCCCCGCCCAGCTCTCAAGCCTTGGCGGTGGTGGTGCTGGCGCTGGTCTTGCTGCGCGGGCGCAGTTGTGCAGTGGCCATGGCGTCGTCGGTAACACCACTGTCGGCGCGCATGCCCGCCGCCAGGAACGGCACCATCAGGCGCATCACCTGCTCGATCGAGGTATTGATGCCGAAGTCGGTCTCGGCAATCGCCCGCAGCGCCTTGATACCCGACATGCTGAAGGCGGCAGCACCGAGCATGAAGTGCACGCGCCAGAACAGTTCCAGTGGCGGAATACGTGGCGCGGCCTCGTTGACCAGCAGCATGTAGCGGCGGAACACCTTGCCGTACATGTCTTCCAGGTAACGCCGCAGGTGGCCCTGGCTCTGGCTGAAGGCCAGCCCCAGCAGACGCATGAAGATCGACAGGTCGTTGTTGCTGCGTGGCTGCACGGCCAGCGCCTGTTCGACCAGCATTTCCAGCAGCTCTTCAAGGCTGGTTTTTTGCTCAGGCTTGGCCTGGCGCCGCTCCAGTTCACGCTCGAGGCTGGCGCAGAACGGCCCGAGGAAGCGCGAGAATACCGCCTGGATCAGGGCCTTCTTGGAGCCGAAGTGATAGTTGACCGCCGCCAGGTTGACCCCGGCCTTGCTGGTAATCAGCCGCAACGAGGTTTCTGCGAACCCCCTTTCCGCGAACAGCTGCTCGGCAGCATCGAGAATGCGTTCAACGGTTTCCGATTGGGCCATGACTACTCCGACTACTCCGCCAGACAAACAGGTGTTTGAAACATACGTTTCAGCCCTGCTTCTGTCAAGGCTCGGTGACCGGGCGGTCGCCATTTAAAAGCGCCAAGCGGCCCGCTGCAAGCGCCATTGCTACTGTTTATTGCAGGTTTTGTCTTGCAGCGCATCCAGTACTGTATATAATCCCAGTCACTGTACAAAAAGACAGAGCGCTCACCATGTTGAAACTGACGCCACGCCAAGCCGAAATTCTCGCGTTCATCAAGCGCTGCCTGGAAGACAATGGCTTCCCGCCAACCCGCGCCGAAATCGCTCAAGAGCTAGGCTTCAAGTCGCCCAATGCCGCCGAGGAGCATCTCAAAGCGCTCGCCCGCAAGGGCGCGATCGAGATGACCCCTGGCGCCTCCCGTGGCATCCGCATCCCCGGCCTGGAAGCCAAAGCCGAAGAAAGCGGCCTGCCGATCATCGGCCGGGTTGCTGCCGGTGCACCGATCCTTGCCGAGCAGCACATCGAGCAATCCTGCAACATCAACCCTGCCTTCTTCCACCCGCAGGCCGACTACTTGTTGCGCGTACACGGCATGAGCATGAAGGACGTCGGCATCTTCGACGGCGACCTGCTGGCGGTACACACCTGCCGCGAAGCCCGCAACGGCCAGATCGTCGTGGCCCGCATCGGCGACGAAGTGACCGTCAAGCGCTTCAAGCGTGAAGGCAGCAAGGTCTGGCTGCTGGCCGAAAACCCCGAATTCGCCCCCATCGAAGTCGACCTGAACAAACAGGAACTGGTGATCGAGGGCTTGAGCGTCGGCGTCATTCGCCGCTGATCCAGGAGGCGTCATGCAGCAGTTCATTCACGCACCCGAGCAAGTCCAGTTGCCCCTGTTCGAAGCATTCCTCGCCCAACCCGTGCTACCGGGCCTGAAAGCCAGCGAACTGGCCCGCAAGAGCAACCACCCAGAGCTGTTCAGCGAACTGTCGCTGCGCGGCGCCCTCGGGCATTGCCAAAGCCTGCTGGCACCGGTCCTGCGCGAACTGAGCGAAGAGGACGAAGCCCGCTGGCTGACCCTGATCGCCCCGCCGTCGAGCCTGACCCAGGCCTGGCTGCGCGATGCCGGGCTCAACCGTGAACGCATCCTGCTGCTGCAACCTCGCGGCAATCAAAGTCCGCTGCAACTGGCCTGCGAAGCCTTGCGCCTGGGCCGCAGCCACACTGTGGTCAGCTGGCTGGGCAACGTCAATGCCAATGCACGCCAGCAATTGCTACGCGCTGCCAGTGCCGGAAACGCACAAAGCCTGAACATCCGCCTTGGCTGATGTTCAGGCTTTGCCTGTCACTTCAATAAGCCTGATGCACTGCTGCACAATCAGTGCAGCACGCGCGGACCTTCATCACGCTCAAGCTCGCCATCCATCAGGCGACCAGCCATCTGCACGCCCACACTGAGCATGGCCTTGGCCACTTCCACATGCTGGCCCTGCAGGAACGCCTTGGCGTCTTCCGAAAAGTCCAAGGTTACCAGAGAGCCTTCATCCTCGGCGCGACGCAGTTCGATGCGGCCATCAGGCAACTCGACAATTTCCAGAAACGACGTAGACATAAATGGCAGTTCTCCGCGAAAGGCAAGCATTGTACCAGCCGTAGCGGCTATCAGCACTCACTCAACGCGTCGCGGAAACGTCTCACCAGGCCCTTGAGGTTGTTGCGCCAGCTCTCCAGCTCGGCCCGCGACAGCGCAGGATGCTCGGGCTCATCGAGATTGACGGCCTGGATCAGCGGCTGGGTGACATCGGTTTTTGCAGTTTTCTTCGCGACAGGTGGTCGGAACAAATCGGCATAAGCACCGAGCATTTGCGCCAGCCAGGTTTCACGCTGGCGGGCCAGCTCCAGCAGCTCGGCGACTTCCGGAATGGCGATGCCGTTCAGCGCGTCGTCAGCCAAGGCCTGCTCGACCGTGGCAACAACTGGCAGGCGGTAGAAGCCGCCGATCTCATGGCACATGCCCAGCAGCGCGCCGTACAGGTGGAACAGCGCCGACTCGCGCTCGGCCTGGACCAGGCCCTGGGCGTTCATGGCCTGGCTTTGCTCGGCCTTGGCCATGGACTCCAGGGCAAGGCCGGCGAAGAACAGTTTCTGGTTGGTGCGGGTGTAGGTTTCCTGGGCCATTGCGAATGACCTCCCATTAGGCTGCAAGGCAAGTACCTGCATCATAAATGATTGGGGCCGCGAAGCGGCCCCAATTACAGCGCTGAAGGATTAGCGCTTGTCTTCAACTTTCCACGCACCACCGTCGTAGAACGCCTTCCAGCCGGTCGGCTTGCCATCAACCTCGGACTGCACGTACTGCTCCTTGGTCTTGCGGCTGTAGCGGATCACCGCCGGGCGGCCGTCCGGGTCTTTCTGCGGCGCATCGCACAGGAAGTGGTACTTCGGGTCAATCTCATGCTTGTGCGGCACGATCTCCAGCACCAGCGGTGCGCGGGTTTCGCGGTTCTTGGGGAACTGGCTGGCAGCCAGGAACAGCCCCGAAGCGCCGTCACGCAGCACGTAGGTGTCGTCGACCTTCTCGCACTTGAGTTCCGGCATATCCACCTTGTCCATCTTAGGTGGCGCCGCCTCGCCGCTCTTGAGCAGCTTGCGGGTGTTCTTGCACGCCGCGTTGGTGCAACCGAAGAACTTGCCGAAACGGCCAGTCTTGAGCTGCATCTCGCTACCGCACTTGTCGCACTCCAGACTTGGCCCTTCGTAGCCCTTGATGCGGTAGTTGCCTTCCTCGATCTCGTAGCCCGCGCAATCCGGGTTGTTACCGCAGATGTGAAGCTTGTGCTTCTCGTCCAGCAGGTAGGCGTCCATCGCCGTGGCGCAGATCGGGCAGCGGTGCTTGCCCAACAGCACGCGGGATTCCGATTCGCCCTCGTCGTCAGCGGCAATCTCGTCGCCCGGCACCAGGTTGACGGTGGCCTTGCAGCGCTCTTTCGGCGGCAGGCTGTAGCCCGAGCAACCGAGGAATACACCGGTGGAGGCGGTGCGGATCATCATCGGCCGGCCACATTCCTTGCACGGAATGTTGGTCATGGTCGGCTGGTTGGCGCGCATGCCGTCTTCACTGGACTCGGCGGTTTGCAGCTTCTTGCTGAAGTCGCCATAGAACTCATCGAGCACGTTCTTCCAGTCACGCTCACCCTGGGCCACGTCGTCGAGGTTCTCTTCCATGTCGGCGGTGAAGCCGTAGTCCATCAGGTTGGAGAAGCTCTCGGACAAGCGCTCAGTGACGATGTCGCCCATCTTCTCGGAGTAGAAGCGGCGGTTGTGCAGGGTCACATAGCCACGGTCCTGGATGGTGGAAATGATCGCCGCATAGGTCGACGGGCGGCCAATGCCACGCTTTTCCATTTCCTTGACCAGGCTGGCTTCGGTGAAGCGCGCTGGCGGCTTGGTAAAGTGCTGGCTCGGGTCGATCTGGATCAGCTTCAGCGCTTCACCCTGGACCATCTCTGGCAGCACGTCGTCTTCGCCCGGCTTGCTCTGCTGTGGCAGCACACGGGTGTAACCGTCGAACTTGAGGATACGGCCCTTGGCGCGCAGCTCGAAATCGCCAGCCGCCACGGTGACGCTGGTGGACAGGTATTGCGCCGGCGGCATCTGGCAGGCCAGGAACTGGCGCCAGATCAGCTCGTACAGGCGCTCGGCGTCGCGCTCCATGCCGCTGAGCTTGGTCGGGTGGGTATTCACGTCAGAAGGACGAATCGCTTCGTGCGCCTCCTGGGCGCCTTCCTTGCTGCCGTATACCAGCGGCGCCTCAGGCAGGTACTGCTTGCCGAACTCCCGCTCGATGTAGCTGCGCGCCATGTCCAGGGCATCGGCCGACAGGTTGGTCGAGTCGGTACGCATGTAGGTGATGTAGCCCGCTTCGTACAAGCGCTGGGCCATCATCATGGTTTTCTTCACGCCGAAGCCCAGGCGGTTACTGGCCGCCTGCTGCAGGGTGGAGGTAATGAACGGTGCCGAAGGTTTGCTGCTGGTCGGGCGGTCTTCGCGCTTGACCACGCTGTAGCTGGAAGCCTTGAGCTTCTCCAGCGCAGCCATGGCCTGGGCTTCGTTCAGCGGCTTGAAGGCCTCGCCCTTCTCGCGCGCCACTTCGAAACGCACCTTGGCGTTCTTGGCGGTGCCGAGGTCGGCGTGAATTTCCCAGTACTCTTCCGGGATGAACGCACGGATTTCGCGCTCGCGCTCCACCACCAGCTTCACCGCCACCGATTGCACACGGCCGGCGGACAGGCCACGAGCGATCTTGGCCCACAGCAGCGGCGAGACCATGTAACCCACCACGCGGTCGAGGAAGCGCCGCGCCTGCTGGGCATTGACCCGGTCGATATCCAGTTCGCCCGGCTGCGAGAACGCTTCCTGGATGGCCTTCTTGGTAATTTCGTTGAACACCACGCGCTTGTAGCGGGTGTCGTCGCCGCCGATGGCCTCGCGCAGGTGCCAGGCAATGGCTTCCCCTTCGCGGTCCAAGTCGGTTGCGAGATAGATGGTGTCGGCATCCTTGGCCAGGCGGCGCAGCTCTTCGATCACCTTTTCCTTGCCAGGCAGGATCTCGTACTTGGCCTTCCAGCCCTGGTCCGGGTCGACGCCCATGCGCGCCACCAGCTGGCGACGGGCCTTTTCTTTTGGCGAAAGGGCCGGAGCCTCACCCGCAGCCTTGCCACGCTTGGCGGCCGGCTCTTTGCTTGCGCTGGCCGAACCGCTGGTGGGGAGGTCTCGGATATGGCCGATACTCGACTTCACCACGTACTGGTTACCCAGGTACTTGTTGATGGTCTTGGCCTTGGCCGGGGATTCCACAATGACCAGCGATTTGCCCATGGATCGGAGTATTCCTGAATCTGAAGATGAAAAACGCGTCAGGTGCCAGACGCGGCACCGCTATATATAGTGGCAAAAGTGTGAGGTCAAGTTCGGACGATCACTTGTGCGACTTGCCCAGCATCCCAGGCAGCCCGTCTTCGGCCTTGACCAAAGCAAAGCGTGGCACCTGCTCGCCGTCAACCTCGACGGACTCCTGGAACATCGAAAGTGGCCGCACCCAGAAGCTGTAATCACCATACAGGCATTGGTAGAACACCATCCACTCTTCGCTCTCGGAGTGCCGCGCAACACTGAAGACACGGTACTCAGGCCCTTTGTAATGCCGGTATACGCCTGGTTGTATCTGCATGTTGCACACCCTCTTGAATAAAGCCTGAAAAAAACAAAACCGGGGCACAAGGCCCCGGCTGCTGTCCCGCTACGCGATCAGACGCGTTCAAAGACAGTGGTGATACCTTGGCCAAGGCCGACGCACATGGTCGCCACCCCCAGAGTACCGCCATTCTGCTTCATGACGTTGAGCAGGGTGCCGGAAATCCGTGCCCCCGAGCAACCGAACGGGTGGCCCAAGGCAATGGCGCCGCCGTGCAGGTTAACCTTCTCATCCATCTTGTCGAGCACTTTCAAGTCTTTCAGCACCGGCAGGGCCTGTGCGGCAAAGGCTTCATTGAGCTCGATGAAGTCGATGTCGGCCATGGTCAAACCGGCACGCTTGAGGGCTTTCTGGGTCGACGGCACCGGGCCATAGCCCATGATCGCAGGGTCGACACCGGCTACCGCCATGGAGCGGATGACCGCCAATGGCTGGATACCGAGGTCCATGGCGCGCTGGCCGGACATGACGATCATGCACGAAGCACCGTCGGTGATCTGCGACGAGGTACCGGCAGTGACGGTACCGCCTTTCGGGTTGAACGCCGGCTTGAGCGACGCCAGGCCTTCGAGGGTGGTTTCCGGGCGAATGGTTTCGTCGAAATCGAACACCTTCAGGAAGCCGTTCTCGTCATAGCCCTGCATCGGGATGATCTCGTCCTTGAACTTGCCTTCAAGCGTGGCCTTGTGGGCCAGCTGGTGCGAACGCAAGCCGAACAGGTCCTGCTGCTCTCGGCTGATGCCGTGCATCTTGCCGAGCATTTCCGCAGTCAGGCCCATCATCCCGGAAGCCTTGGCGGCATGCAAGGACAGGTGCGGGTTGGGGTCGACGCCGTGCATCATGCTGACATGGCCCATGTGTTCCACGCCACCGACCACGAACACATCGCCGTTACCGGTCATGATGGCCTGGGCGGCGGTGTGCAGCGCGCTCATCGACGAGCCGCACAGGCGGCTGACGGTCTGCGCCGCGGAGGTGTGCGGGATCTGGGTCATCAGCGAGGCCATGCGGGCGATGTTCCAGCCCTGCTCCAGGGTCTGGTTGACGCAGCCCCAGATCACATCCTCGACCTCTTTCGGGTCGACCTTGCCGTTACGCTCCAGCAGCTTGCTGATCAGGTGCGCCGACATGTCTTCGGCGCGGGTATTACGGTGCATGCCACCCTTGGAGCGGCCCATTGGCGTGCGACCGAAGTCGACAATCACCACGTCTCTTGGATTCAGGCTCATATCAAATCTCTCGCTCTAGCTCGTTGACCGCTCAGTTGAAGAAGCGCTGGCCGTTCTTGGCCATTTCACGCAGCTTGGCGGTCGGGTGGTACAGCGGCCCCAGGTCGGCGTACTGATCGGCCAGGGCAACGAATTCGGCGACACCGATCGAGTCGATGTAGCGCAGCGCACCACCGCGGAAAGGAGGGAAACCAATGCCGTAGACCAGGCCCATGTCGGCTTCGGCGGCGGTTTCGACGATGCCGTCTTCCAGGCACCGCACGGTCTCCAGGCACAGTGGGACCATCATCCAGTTGATGATGTCTTCGTCGGTAACTTCACGCTGTTCGAAGACGATCGGCTTGAGCACGTCCAGTACGGTGGCGTCGAAAACCTTCTTCGGCTTGCCGCGCTTGTCGGTTTCGTAGGCGTAGAAGCCCTTGCCGTTCTTCTGGCCCAGGCGATTGGCCTCATATAGCGCGTCGACAGCCGAGCGGCGATCGTCCTTCATGCGGTCCGGGAAGCCGTCAGCCATCACGTCGCGGCCGTGGTGGCCGGTGTCGATGCCGACCACGTCCATCAGGTACGCCGGGCCCATCGGCCAGCCGAACTTTTCCATGACCTTGTCGATTCGCACGAAGTCGACACCGGCGCTGACCAGCTTGGCGAAGCCGCCGAAGTACGGGAACAATACGCGGTTGACCAGGAAGCCCGGGCAGTCGTTGACCACGATCGGATTCTTGCCCATTTTCTTGGCGTAGGCCACGGTGGTGGCGACTGCCACTTCACTGGACTTCTCGCCGCGGATCACTTCCACCAGCGGCATCATGTGCACCGGGTTGAAGAAGTGCATGCCGACGAAGTTTTCCGGGCGTTTCAACGCCTTTGCCAGCAGGTTGATGGAGATGGTCGAGGTGTTGGAGGCGAGGATCGCATCGTCCTTCACCTGGCCTTCCACTTCAGCCAGTACCGCCTGCTTGACTTTCGGGTTCTCGACCACGGCTTCGACGACGATGTCGACATTGGCGAAATCGCCATAGGACAGGGTCGGGCGAATGGCGTTGAGCGCCTCGGCCATCTTGGCCGGGGTCAGGCGGCCCTTCTCGACGCGGTTGCCGAGCAACTTGGAGGCCTCGTTCAGGCCTAGCTGGATGGCCTCCTCGCGGATGTCCTTCATCAGGATCGGGGTGCCCTTGACCGCCGACTGGTAGGCGATGCCGCCACCCATGATACCGGCGCCGAGCACGGCGGCCTGCTTCACGTCGTGAGCGATTTCGTCATGGGCCTTGGCTTTGCGCTTGAGCTCCTGGTCATTCAGGAACAGGCCGATCAGGCTTTCTGCGACCGAAGTCTTGGCCAGCTTGGCAAAGCCTGCTGCTTCGACTTCCAGGGCCTTGTCACGACCCAAATTGGCGGCCTTCTGGATGGTCTTGATGGCTTCGACCGGGGCCGGGTAGTTCGGGCCGGCCTGGCCGGCGACGAAGCCCTTGGCGGTCTCGAAGGCCATCATCTGCTCGATGGCGTTGAGCTTGAGCTTTTCCAGCTTGGGCTGGCGCTTGGCCTTGTAGTCCAGCTCACCGCTGATGGCGCGCTTGACCAAGTCCAGGGCACCGGCCATCAGCAGCTCAGGGGCGACCACGGCGTCGACGGCACCCACTTTCAGGGCGTCTTCGGCACGGTTTTCCTTACCGGCGGCAATCCACTCGATGGCGTTGTCCGAGCCGATCAGGCGCGGCAGGCGCACGGTACCGCCAAAGCCCGGGTAGATACCCAGCTTGACTTCCGGCAGGCCGATCTTGGCCGCGGTGGACATGACCCGGTAGTCGGCTGCCAGGCACATTTCCAGGCCGCCACCCAGGGCGATGCCGTTGATGGCGGCGACGGTCGGCACTTCGAGGTCTTCGAAGGCGTTGAAGATGCGGTTGGCTTCCAGGTTGCCGGCGACCAGTTCGGCCTCGGGCAGCTTGAAGTTGTCGACGAACTCGGTGATGTCGGCGCCGACGATGAACACGTCCTTGCCACTGCTGACGATCACGCCCTTGACCGAGGCGTCGGCCTGAATGGCATCGACGGCCTGGCGCAGCTCGTTCAGGGTCAGGCGGTTGAACTTGTTGACGGACTCACCCTTGAGGTCGAACTTGAGCTCGACGATGCCACTTTCAAGAGCCTTAACCGTGATGGCTTTACCTTCGTAAATCATCAACTGATCTCCACGATATGGAAGCTGAACTGTACACGCCGATCGCTGCAGCAAGAGCAGGCCTAGCTGCCCTGCCCCAGGCACACCCGTCAGCGCGCTAGTCGGAAGTATGGCTTGGCGTCATGACATACAAACGCTCAATTCATACGCCCGTTTGATTTGGGTGTGCACACATTCTCCGAAAAGATCGGCGTTGTCAAATGCTCACGAGCACGGCGAAAACGCGACTTTCCGGTCATTTTGTATCGTCCTGGTACAAAACATGATGACAGTGATCGCCGGTCATTCATGTCAGCGATTGACCACAGAGATTGGAGCAACGCTGCAACTTTCCGCTTGCGCGGCCCCCCCGGGCGGCTACACTGGCACTTGCTTGAATAAATACCCGGCCTGCCTGGCCTTTTCTGCGCAGCAGAACGCAAAGCGGCGACTTGGCACCCCACCCCTTCAGGGGATCGGCCAAGCCGCCGCTTTGTCGTTTCAGAAAGGATTTACCGGGTTTGGCGCCACCCTGTGGGAGCGGGCGTGCCCGCGAAGAATCCACCGCGGTAGCTGGCACCGGCTGCGCCGGTGTTCGCGGGCATGCCCGCTCCCACAGGTCGGTGTCAACCTTAAAGGCGTGGTGACCTGTCAGGCCAGGGTTTCGAGGACGTAGGCAACATCCTGCAACACAGCCGTATCGCCGCGCTCGGTCCAGTACAGGGCGATCATTCGCGCATCGGCCTCGACCTTGTACACGCTCGCCGGCAAGCGCACCAAGGCCTCGATGAAGCGGGGATCTTCACAGGGTTCGCGCCACTGGTTCCACCAAACCCCCGGGGTAACCTGCCAGAAGCTGAAGCTGTCCTCATGCCCACGGCGGCGTGCCCGGTGGTATTGCGGGCATGGGCTTGGTGGCTCCTTTTCCAGCCAGTGCGGCCACTGCTGCGGCGCCAGCTGCATGGCCAGGCCCATGCGCCGCGCCTCTAGGCGCAGCTTCATCTGCTCGCTCTGCTTGCGCGAGCTGCGCAACCAGGAAAGCGGGCTGAGAATCAGCGCAAGGATTGACACCACCAGCAATACCGTCATATCAGTAGATCCCATAAAGCGTTGCAAATGAGCTGGTTAGCCATTTTTCACGGAAGACCCGCCCGAAAGCGACCATACTTCTTCTATCGCGATTGTCAGGAGTACCGCTCATGCAATACGAACATTTGTTGGTCGCCGTCGACCTGACCGAAGAATGCGACCCGGTGATCAAACGTGCCATGGCGCTGGCCGCACCGTCGAATGCCAAGGTGTCGCTGGTGCACATCGTCGAGCCAATGGCCATGGCATTTGGCGGTGACGTACCGATGGACCTGTCGCAACTGCAACAGCAGCAGTTCGACCAGGCCAAGGAACGTATGGAACGCCTGTTCAACAAGTACCCAGACATCCACCGCGGTGATTCGCACCTGACCTACGGCCAACCGCGCCAGGAAATCCACCAACTGGCCAAGGACCAGAAGTGCGACCTGATCGTGGTCGGCAGCCATGGCCGCCATGGCCTGGCGTTGCTGCTGGGCTCCACGGCCAATGACGTGCTGCATGGCGCGCCGTGTGATGTGCTGGCGGTGCGGTTGCAGAAGAAAGAATGATTCAACCTGAACCGGCCTTATCGCCGGCAAGCCAGCTCCCACAGGAATACCACAAGGCTTGAAACCTGTGGTGTGCCTGTGGGAGGTGGCGTG
>NZ_JBDJLK010000061.1:0-33875 GCF_039673335.1 Pseudomonas sp. TWI929 | reverse complement strand
CGCTCCTACAGGGACTGCACCACATTCAAAACCGGTGCATTACCCTGTGGGAGCGGGTTTACCCGCGAAGAGGCCAGTACAGGCGCTACATCACTCCAGCGCAGCCGCCGGCCCGAAGAACTCGTAGCGGCTCTGCTGCTCCGGCACACCCAGGCCCTTCAGCTGGCGCTTGACCGCCGCCATGAAGCCCTTGGGCCCGAGGAAGTAGGCATCCACATCACGCTCCTGCGGCAGCCACTCGGCCAGCAGGTCCTCGCTCAGCAGGCCTACGGCATCGGCCGCAGCACCACCCTCCGGCTCTTCATAGCAATAGAAGCGCTTGAGCTGCGGATGACGCTCGGCCAGGCCATCGATCCAGTCACGGAAGGCATGCACGGCGCCGTTGCGCGCGCAGTGAATGAAGTGCACCTCACGCTGGGTTTGCAGCGCTGCCTGCAGCATCGCCAAGGTCGGGGTAATACCCACGCCACCGCTGATCAGCACCAACGGCTTGTCGCTGGCCGCCAGGGTAAAGTCACCCGCCGGCGGGAACAGTTGCAGGGTATCGCCCACCACCAGCTGATCGTGCAGGTAGTTGGAAACCTTGCCGCCCGCCTCGCGCTTGACGCTGATGCGGTATTCCTTGCCGTCGCACAGCGCCGACAACGAGTAGTTGCGGCGCTGCTCGGCACCATCAATGTCCAGCTTCAGGCCAATGTACTGGCCAGGCTCGGCCTTGAGCACCGGCTTGCCATCCACCGGGGCGAAGTAGAACGAAACGATCTCGCTGCTCTCCTGCTCGCGACGTACCAGGCGGAACTCGCGGGTACCGCGCCAGCCGCCGTCGGCCTCTTCCTTCTGTTTATACAGGTTCTCTTCGGCACCAATCAGGATGTCGGCCAACTGGCCATAGGCCGCGCCCCAGGCGTCGATCACCGCAGGAGTGGCGATGTCCTTGCCCAGCACTTCCTCGATAGCGCGCAGCAGGCAGCTGCCGACGATCGGGTAGTGCTCGGGCAGAATCTGCAGGGCAACGTGCTTGTTGATGATCTGGCCGACCAGGCCGCCCAGCTGCTCCAACTGGTCAATGTGGCGGGCATACATCAGCACGCCATTGGCCAGGGCACGTGGCTGGTCACCACTGGCCTGGTGGGCCTGGTTGAACAGCGGGCGCACTTCTGGGTACTCGCTGAGCATCATCTTGTAGAAGTGGGTGGTCAGTGCTTCGCCGCCGCTTTCCAGCAGGGGTACGGTGGCCTTGATGATTGCACGTTGTTCGGCATTGAGCATTGCAACAACTCCTGAGCCTGTGGCTTCAAATGACTGCCCCTGCTATTACAGCAATCGTGCCAACTTTTATCGCCAGTAAAATCAGGGGTTTGACGCAGGTCATGTCAAAACGACCTACCCCGGCGTATAGTCAAATCGACTTACAGGAGTCCATATGACCACAAAGCCGCTGCTCACCACTCTGCTACCGTTGGTTAGCGACCTGTCCCGCGATTTACCTGATCAGGAACGCTACCGCCGCCTGTTGCAAGCCATGCGGGGCTTGCTGCCGTGCGACGCCGCCGCGCTGTTGCGCCTGGACGGTGAATGGCTGGTGCCGCTGGCGGTGGATGGCCTGAGCCCCGACACCCTGGGCCGGCGCTTCCGGGTCAGCGAGCACCCGCGCTTCCAGATATTGCTCAGCCGCCCGGAACCCACCCATTTCGCCAGCGACTCTGAACTGCCCGACCCTTACGATGGTTTGGTCAACGCCCCCGATGCCGACCTTGAGGTGCACGACTGCATGGGCTGCCCGTTGATGGTGGATGAGCGCCCGTGGGGCCTGGTTACCCTCGACGCCCTCACCCCCGGGCAGTTCCAGAGCATGGAGCTGGATGCCCTGCAAGCCTTTGCCAGCCTGGCCGCCGCCACCGTGACCGTGGCCGAGCGCATCGAGCACCTGGCCTTGCGCGCCGAAGACGAACACCACCGCGCCGAAATCTACCGTCAGGCCAGCGGCCAGGATAAAGAGCTGATTGGCCAGAGCCCCGCACACAAACGCCTGGTGGAAGAAATCCGCCTGGTCGGTGGCAGCGACCTGACCGTACTGATCACCGGCGAAACCGGCGTCGGCAAGGAGCTGGTGGCCCAGGCCCTGCACCAGGCCAGCAGCCGCGCCGACAAACCGCTGGTGAGCCTTAACTGCGCCGCCCTGCCCGACACGCTGGTGGAAAGCGAGCTGTTCGGCCATGTGCGCGGTGCCTTCACCGGCGCGCACGGCGAGCGCCGCGGCAAGTTCGAGCTGGCCAATGGCGGCACGCTGTTCCTCGACGAAGTGGGCGAGCTGCCGCTGACCGTGCAGGCCAAGCTGTTGCGCGTGCTGCAGAGCGGCCAGCTGCAGCGCCTGGGCTCGGATCGCGAGCACCGGGTGGATGTGCGCCTGATCGCCGCCACCAACCGCGACCTGGCCGAGGAAGTGCGCACGGGCAACTTCCGCGCCGACTTCTACCACCGCCTCAGCGTGTACCCGCTGCACGTGCCGCCATTGCGCGAACGTGGCAAGGACGTGCTGCTATTGGCCGGCTACTTCCTCGAACAGAACCGTTCGCGCCTGGGCCTGAACAGCCTGCGCCTGAGCAGCGAAGCCCAGGCCGCGCTAGTGGCCTACGGCTGGCCAGGCAACGTGCGTGAACTGGAACACCTGATTGGCCGCTCGGCACTCAAGGCGCTGGGCCAGCACACCGACCGGCCACGCATTCTCACCCTGGAAGCCATCGACCTGGACCTGCGCGCAACGGCGATGCCGGCCCCCCTGCCCTCCCCTGCGGCGCCATTGCAGGCGGCAACACTGCCCGAAGGCGGCCTGCGCGAAGCCGTGGACGTCTACCAACGCCAGGTGGTCGAAGCCTGCCTGCAACGGCATCAGGAAAACTGGGCAGCGGCCGCTCGTGAGCTTGGCCTGGACCGCGCCAACCTTAGCCGCCTGGCCCGCCGGCTGGGGCTTCGCTGAATTGAAACCCTGGGGGCGCTTTGCGCCCCAGAATCCCCCGCAGCCCTAAAGCCCGAGCAAAACAGGCCGATAACCGGTTATCCCCTGTTCCCGACGAAGGTCACCATGGCCACGCAAAATGCCCGCGCGGACTCGCTGTCCCTGCTGCTGTTCACACTGCGCAGCGGCAAGCTGATGGCAATCAACCTGCTCAAGGTCAGCGAGATCATCCCCTGCCCGCCGCTGACCAAGCTGCCCGAATCACACCCCCACGTGAAAGGCGTGGCGACCTTGCGTGGCCACTCGCTGTCGGTCATCGACCTGTCCCGCGCCATCGGCGAGCAGCCATTGGCCGACCCCAACGGCGGCTGCCTGATCGTCACCGAGATCAGCCGCTCGCGCCAGGGCCTGCATGTGCAGGCGGTAAGCCGCATCGTGCATTGCCTGAGCACCGACATCAAACCGCCGCCCTACGGCTCGGGCAATCGCTCGTTCATCACCGGCGTTACCCGCGTCGACAACACCCTGGTGCAGGTGCTGGACATCGAAAAGGTCATTCACGCAATTGCCCCGCCCGTGGCCGAGCCTCAGCACAGTGGCCTGAGTGAAGAAGACGCCAGCCTGCTGGCCGCCAGCAACATCCTCGTGGTGGACGACAGCAACGTGGCCCTGCAGCAATCGGTGCACACCCTGCGCAACCTCGGTATCGAATGCCACACCGCGCGCAGCGCCAAAGACGCCATCAACGTGTTGCTTGAGCTGCAAGGCACCGAGCAGGAAATCAACGTGATTGTCTCCGACATCGAAATGAGCGAGATGGACGGCTACGCCTTCACCCGCACCCTGCGCGAAACACCCGACTTCCAGCACCTGTACGTGCTGCTGCACACCTCGCTGGACAGCGCCATGAGCAGCGAGAAAGCCACCCAGGCCGGGGCCAATGCCATCCTGACCAAGTTCTCATCGCCGGAGCTGACCGATTGTCTGGTAGTGGCGGCGCGGACTGTGGTGTTCGCCGAGCGCTGATATGTTTAGCGACAAACTCCCCGGCTTGCTGCCGGGGGTGAGTCGGGCATAATTCGCGCCTCTCGCAAGCAACTTGGCGTAATCGCGTATGAAGTTTCTCAGCTCCATCCTGATCAGCTGCGCCCTCTTCAGCGGTATCGCCCACGCCTCCAGCAGCCAGGCCTGGAACGAGCAACGCCAGCAGATGCTCAAGGCCTGCCTGGCCGCCAGCCAGTTCAAGGACGCCCACGCCCGCGGCAAGCCCGCCGAGTTCGATGACCAGGTCGGCATGAGCGCCCTGCTGATCGAAGGCGTCTACCCACAGCAGCACATGCAACAGCGCACTGGTACCGAACTGTGCCTGTACGACCGCCAGCAGCAGCGTGCCTTCGTCAGCGAATGGAGCCCGGAAGCCAAGTGACCGATAGCCTGCGTTTTGGTTGTACCAGCTGCGGCAAGTGCTGCACCGGGCACCACGTGCCTTTGACCCTTGACGAAGCGCGCCGCTGGGCGGATGACGCCGGCCAGGTGATCGTGCTGATCGAAGCTTTCGTCACCGATGGCCCGGGTATGCCGCTGGAGCAACGTGATCACGTACTGCGCCGTTCCCATCCGGTGCCTTGCGGTGACGGCGAGGCACGGGTGTCGGTGACCTTTGCCGCGTTCAACCCCGGGCGTTGCCGCAACCTCGACGACAACGACCTGTGCACCATCTATGACCAGCGGCCGTTGGTGTGCCGCATCTACCCGGTGGAGATCAACCCGCATATTCCGCTGCGGCCAGAGGGCAAGGACTGCCCGCCCGAGGCCTGGCAGCAGGGGCCAGAGCTGATCCACGGTACGCAACTGGTCGATGCCGAACTGGAGGCCTTGGTTCAGGCTTCGCGCCAGGCCGACCGCGATGACATCGCCGCCAAGGTCGCGGTGTGCCAGGCGCTGGGTATGACCACCAGTGCACTCAAGGGCAACGGGTTTACCGCCTACCTGCCGAACATGGACGCGTTTGCTGCGGCGCTGGCGCAAGTGCCCGGGGATAACGGCGCACATTGGACCGTGCATGTGGAGGATGAGGCGCTGGTGGCGAGCTTGCAGGGGCATGGTTTGCACACGACCAATGAAACCCCGGTGTACTACGCCTTTATCGGTTTCTAGCCAGCACGTACACGATCCTCTGTAGGAGCGGCCTTGTGTCGCGATCGGGCCGCAGAGCGGCCCCTGGATTTCGGCCATGATGCTGATATTGCCGGGGCTGCTTCGCAGCCCTTTCGCGACACAAGGCCGCTCCCACAAAAAAAGCGAGACCGCGTATGGGCGGAGAGCTGAAACTGACAAGGCTGTCAGCCAGCGGTCATGCTGCCGACCCGGTTCTGGGGCTATAAGATTGAATACTGACCACCATTCCCTCCCCCTCTGGCCAAGGTGCCCGCACCGATGCGACGTCCGTCCCGTTCTGTCCTCCTCGCCGCCCTGGCACTCCTGGCCCTGGTAGTCGCGGGCAGCTGGTTCTCGCAACGCCAGCCAGCCCCCGCCACCCGTGCGCTAACGGCTGTTCCAGTGCGCGTGGTCAGCGTCGCCCAGCAGGACGTGCCACGCTACGCCAGCGCCATCGGCTCGGTGCTTTCGCTGCACAGCGTCGAGGTGCGCCCGCAGGTGGAAGGTGTGCTGACCCAAGTGCTGGTCAAGGAAGGCCAATGGGTGAAGGAAGGTGACCTGCTGGCCACCCTCGACGACCGCGCTATCCGCGCCAGCCTCGACCAGGCCAGCGCGGAGCTGGGCCAGAGCCAGGCGCAAATCCAGGTGGCCAATGTCGACCTGCGACGCTACCGCCTGCTAAGCACCGACAACGGCGTGTCGAAGCAGACCCTCGACCAGCAACAGGCCCTGGTCAATCGCCTGCAAGCCACGGTCAAGGGCAACCAGGCGGCCATCGCCAATGCCGAGGTGCAGCTGTCGTATACCCAGATCCGCTCGCCGGTGACCGGCAGGGTGGGCATCCGCAACGTCGACCCCGGCAACCTGGTGCGCACCAGCGACACCCGAGGCCTGTTCAGTGTCACCCAGATCGACCCGATCGCCGTCGAGTTCGCCCTGCCGCAGCAAATGCTGCCCACCCTGCAAAACCTGCTCAAGGCGCCCACCCCGGCGCTGGTGCAGGCCTATATGGACGCCGACGGTGAACGCAGCCTACTGGGCGAAGGCCACCTGGCGCTGATCGACAACCAGATCTCCGCCACCACCGGCACCGTGCGGGTGAAAGCCGAGTTCGACAACAAGGACGGCCGCCTGTGGCCGGGCCAACTGGTCACCATTCGCCTGCGCACCGGGGTGGAAGAAAACGCCCTGGTGGTGCCGCCACCGGTGGTGCAACGCGGCGTTGACGGGCACTTCGTCTACCGCCTGGACGGCGACAAGGTCACCAGCGTGCCGGTCAAGGTGCTGTACCAGGACAGTGGGCTGAACATCATTGCCGGGGTCAAGCCGGGTGAACGCCTGGTGCTCGATGGCCAGTCGCGGCTCAAGCCGGGCTCGCGGGTAGAGGTAGCTCCTGATGCCCCCGCCCCCTCGGAAATGGCCGACCGCCGGAGCCAGCCATGAACACGCGCAACAGTGTTTCGGCCTGGTGCATCGACCACCCCATCGCCACCTTGCTGCTGACCTTCGCCCTGGTGCTGCTGGGGGCCATCGCTTTCCCGCGTCTGCCAGTGGCCCCCCTGCCGGAAGCAGACTTCCCAACCATCCAGGTCACCGCCCAACTGCCTGGTGCCAGCCCGGAAACCATGGCCTCGTCGGTGGCAACGCCCTTGGAAGTGCAGTTCAGTGCCATCCCCGGCATGACCCAGATGACCAGCAGCAGCGCGCTGGGTTCGACAACCCTGATCCTGCAGTTCACCCTCGACAAGAACATCGACACCGCCGCCCAGGAAGTACAGGCGGCGATCAACACCGCCACCGCACGCCTGCCGCAGGACCTGCCCAACCCGCCGACCTGGCGCAAGGTCAACCCGGCCGACAGCCCAGTACTGGTGATGACGGTCAGCTCCAACCAGATGCCTGGCAACGACCTCAGCGATTACGCCGAAACCCTGCTGGCCCGGCAGCTGAGCCAAATTGAAGGGGTGGGCCTGATCAACATCACCGGGCAACTGCGCCCGGCGATCCGGGTACAGGCGCAACCCGAGAAGCTGGCTGCCATCGGCCTGACCCTGGCCGACCTGCGCCAGGCCATCCAGCAAACCAGCCTGAACCTGGCCAAGGGCGCGCTGTACGGCGAGCACAGCGTGTCGACCATCGCCGCCAACGACCAGCTGTTCCACCCCGAAGACTACGCCCAGCTAATCGTCTCGTACCGCGACGGCGCACCCGTGCACCTGAAGGACGTGGCCAAGGTCATCAACGGCGCGGAAAACGCCTACGTCAAAGCCTGGTCCGGCGACCAGCCGGGGCTGAACCTGGTGATCTTCCGCCAGCCAGGCGCCAACATCGTCGATACTGTGGACCGGGTCATGGCCGCCCTGCCCAAGCTGCAGGAAATGCTGCCGGCCTCGATCGAGGTGTCGGTGCTGCAGGACCGCACCCAGACCATCCGCGCCTCGCTGCATGAAGTGGAGCTGACCCTGATGATCGCCGTGGTCCTGGTGATCGGGGTGATGGCGCTGTTCCTGCGCCAGTGGTCGGCGACCATGGTGGTGTCCAGCGTACTCGGCGTGTCGCTGATCGCCAGTTGCGCACTGATGTACATCTTCGGTTTCAGCCTGAACAACCTGACCTTGGTGGCCATCGTTATCTCGGTGGGCTTCGTGGTCGACGACGCCATCGTCGTGGTAGAGAACATCCACCGCCACCTGGAGGCCGGCGACGACAGCCGCACCGCAGCGCTCAAAGGCGCCGGGGAAATCGGCTTTACCGTGGTGTCGATCAGTTTTTCGCTGATTGCCGCGTTCATCCCGCTGCTGTTCATGGGTGGCGTGGTTGGCAGGCTGTTCAAGGAGTTCGCCCTCACCGCCACTTCCACCATCCTGATTTCGGTGGTGGTTTCGCTGACCCTGGCGCCCACCCTGTGCGCGCTGTTCATGCGCCGCCCGCCGGGCGAGCACAAGGGCGGCTTTGGCGAGCGCCTGGTCAAGTGGTACGAAAAGGGCCTGGACCGTGCCCTCGCCCATCAGCGCCTGACCCTCGGTGTGTTCGGGGTGACCCTGGCGCTGGCGGTGGCCGGTTACGTGGCCATCCCCAAGGGCTTCTTCCCGCTGCAGGACACCGGCTTCATCCTTGGCACCAGCGAGGCCGCGGCTGATGTGTCGTACCCGTCGATGATCGAGAAGCACCAGGCGCTGGCGAAAATCATCGGCGCCGACCCGGCGGTGCGTGCGTTCTCGCACTCGGTGGGCGTTACCGGCAGCAACCAGACCATCGCCAACGGCCGCTTCTGGATCGCCCTCAAGCCGCGTGGCGAGCGCGATGTGTCGGCCAGTGAGCTGATCGACCGGCTGCGGCCCAAACTGGCCCAGGTGCCGGGCATTGTCCTGTACATGCGCGCCGGCCAGGACATCAACCTCAGCTCGGGGCCTTCGCGCACCCAGTACCAGTACGTGCTCAAGAGCAACGACGGTGATGCGCTGAACCTGTGGACCCAGCGCCTGACCGAGCGCCTGCGGGAAAACCCGGCGTTCCGCGACCTGTCCAACGACCTGCAACTGGGCGCCAGCGTCACCCGCATCGATATCGACCGCCAGGCTGCGGCCCGTTTCGGCCTGACCACAACCGACGTCGACCAGGCGCTGTACGACGCCTTCGGCCAGCGGCAAATCAGCGAGTTCCAGACCGAGACCAACCAGTACAAGGTGATCCTCGAACTGGATGCGCGCCAGCGCGGCAAGGCCGAGAGCCTCAACTACTTCTACCTGCGCTCGCCGCTGACCAACGAGATGGTACCGCTGTCGGCCGTGGCCCACGTGGCGCCGCCCAGCACCGGGCCGCTGTCGATCAGCCATGATGGCCTGTTCCCGGCCGCCAACCTGTCATTTAACCTGGCCCCTGGCGTGGCCTTGGGCGATGCGGTGAGCATCCTTGACCGCACCCAACGCGAGCTGGGCATGCCCGACTCCATCAGCGGCAACTTCCAGGGTGCGGCCCAGGCCTTCCAGAGCTCGCTGTCGAGCCAGCCATGGCTGATCCTGGCCGCACTGGTTGCGGTATACATCATCCTTGGCGTGCTGTACGAAAGCTTCGTCCACCCGCTGACGATCATCTCCACCCTGCCCTCGGCCGGCCTCGGCGCGCTGATATTGCTGTGGGCCATGGGCCAGGATTTCAGCATCATGGGGCTGATCGGCGTGGTGCTGCTGATCGGTATCGTCAAGAAGAACGGCATCCTGCTGATCGACTTCGCGCTGGAAGCCCAGCGCCACCAGGGCCTGACACCCGAGCAGGCGATTCACCAGGCCTGCCTCACGCGCTTCCGGCCGATCATCATGACCACCCTGGCCGCCTTGCTCGGCGCGGTGCCGCTGATGTTCGGCTTTGGCACCGGCGCCGAATTGCGCCAGCCACTGGGCATCGCCGTGGTCGGTGGCCTGCTGGTGAGCCAGGCACTGACGCTGTTCACCACCCCGGTCATATACTTGGCCCTGGAGCGCCTGTTCCACCGCCGCCAGGCTGCCCGTGCGGCGGCACCCAGTGCCAGTTAGGACAAGACCATGCGCGTGCTGATCATCGAAGACGAAGAAAAAACCGCCGACTACCTGCATCGCGGCCTTAGCGAGCAGGGCTTTACCGTCGACCTGGCGCGCGACGGCATCGATGGCCTGCACCTGGCCCTGGAGGGCGACTACGCGGTGATCGTGCTGGACGTGATGCTGCCAGGCCTGGACGGCTATGGCGTGCTGCGCGCATTGCGCGCGCGCAAGCAAACGCCGGTGATCATGCTGACCGCCCGCGAACGGGTCGAAGACCGCATCCACGGCCTGCGCGAGGGTGCCGACGACTACCTGGGCAAACCGTTCTCGTTCCTTGAGCTGGTCGCCCGCCTGCAGGCCCTGACCCGGCGCAGCAGCAGCCATGAACCGTTGCAGGTGCAGGTGGCGGACCTGTGGATCGACCTGATGGCGCGCAAGGCCACGCGTGCCGGCCAGCGCCTGGAGCTGACCGCCAAGGAATTCTCGCTGCTCAGCGTGCTGGCCCGCCGGCAGGGCGAAATCCTGTCGAAGACGGCAATTGCCGAGCTGGTCTGGGACATCAACTTCGACAGCGACGCCAACGTCGTCGAAGTGGCGATAAAGCGCCTGCGCGCCAAGCTTGACGGGCCCTTCGACAACAAGCTGCTGCACACCATCCGAGGCATGGGCTATGTCCTGGAAAACCGTGCGGGGTAATTCCATCGCGCTGCGTTTGTCGGCGCTGTTCATCCTGGTGGCGCTGGGCGTGTTCCTGCTGATCGGCTCGGCGCTATACCGCCAGGTCGACCGCAGCCTCGACCTGCTGCCGCAAGCCGAACTGGACGCACGCTTCAGCGTGCTGGAGTCCACCCTCAACCGCTTCGGCACGCCAGAGCACTGGGCCAAGATCAACAACAAGCTCAACCTGCTCAGTGAAGAGGACAAGCGCATCCGCTTCTGGGTGGTCAGCAGCAACCCGGCCTACGAATATGGCCACCCCAGCGAGCTGGTCCGGGCATTCGCGGAAGGCCCACAGGGCATGCGCGACTTGCGCCTGCCCGACCGGCCCTACCCGTACAAGGTGCTGGTCAGCGAGCTGCCGGCGCTTGGCGAGCGGCCACCGCTGCGTTTTCTGATCGGTATCGACACCGAAACATTCTGGCAGGCCCAGCACAGCCTGCTGGTGGCGATTGTCGGGCTGGCGGTGCTTGGCGTGTTGCTGGCTTCGCTGCTGGGCTACTGGGTGGCGCGCATCGGCCTGCGCCCATTACTGGCATTGTCCAACGAAGCCCAGGCCCTGGCCCCGCCGCGCCTGGACGGGCGTTTGCAGACCCACGCCCTGCCCCCCGAGCTGGCGCAGTTCGCCGGTGCCTTCAACGCCGCGCTCGACCGGGTCAGCCAGGCCTACTCCAGGCTGGAGGCGTTCAATGCCGACGTCGCCCACGAATTGCGCTCGCCGCTGACCAACCTGATCGGCCAGACCCAGGTAGCGCTGACCCGTGGCCGCAGTGCAGAGCATTACTTCGAAGTGCTGCAGTCGAACCTGGAAGAGCTGGAGCGCCTGCGCAGCATCATCAACGACATGCTGTTTCTGGCCAGCGCCGACCAGGGCAGCAAGGCCACTGCCCTGACCCAGGCTTCGCTGGCCGAGGAAGTGGCAACCACCCTCGACTACCTGGACTACATCCTTGAAGACGCGCAGGTGAGCGTAAGCGTGCGCGGTGACGCCCAGGCCCCCATCGAAAAGGCCCAGCTGCGCCGGGCGCTGATCAACCTGCTGAACAACGCTGTGCAGCACACGGCACCGCACCAGGTGATCCAGGTGCAGATCGATGCCGGGCCCGAACAGGTCAGCATCGCCGTGAGCAACCCTGGGCCGGCGATTGACGATGAACACCTGCCGTTGCTGTTCGAGCGCTTCTACCGGGTGGATGCGGCGCGTAGCAACAGCGGTGGCGGCAACCATGGGTTGGGGTTGGCGATCGTCAAGGCGATTGCGCTGATGCATGGGGGCGAGGTGTTTGTGCGCAGTGGGGCTGGGGCGAATACCTTTGGTATCAGGCTGCCCACCCATGCCTGACAGGCGGTCGCGGTCCATGTGGGAGCGGCCTTGTGTCGCGAAAGGGCTGCACAGCAGCCCCCGGCAATTGCTGCCATGGCACGGAACCTGGGGCCGCTTCGCGCCCCTTTCGCGACACAAGGCCGCTCCCACAAAAAAAAATACCGCGCAGGCCCTCTAGCATGCGGGTTTGCGGCGAAAGTACTATTGCTTTTTCATGGATCGTTACCTTTTGCGCAACAGTGCTTATCGCACTTCGCTCTGTTTCAAGTGCATTGAAAGGACTAACTTTACCCCCGTCCTCATTAGCACTTGCACAGCAAGAAGGTAGTTTCAAATGTCCAACAGTATGGGTATTGCCAGCGTCTTCGTCCTGTCGTCCCTGTTGTTGTCGCCCCTGGCCATGGCCGAAGAATCCCAGGCTTTCGTCACCCGTAATGCTGAGTTCGCCGCCGTCCACCAAGAGGCCCGCGAAGCCGTAGCAGCACAGCAGGTTGACGCCGCCAAAGACGCTAACCAGACAGCTTCCAAGGTCGCCGTCGATACCAATGCCGACAGCTGATCAAGCGTTGTTACTGCTCCCGTTTTCCCTTGGCTACGCCATGGGCACCACCGGTGCCGATATGTTAGCCTTTTAAAGCCGCTGCCGATCAGCGGCTTTTTTTATGTGCCTTAACTATCAGCCCCGCTGTAACGTCTACCTATAAAAAAGACGCACATTCAAAAATAAAAACTGCCCCACCGTCATACCGAAGGAGCTTGTACCGGTGTCTTCCGCGTTTCGTTTTACCCCGCTATTCATTGCGTTGACTGCAACGATCCCTTTCGCCGCCCAGGCAGATGAAGACAAGGCTGATGGCTTCATCGAAGGTTCGTCATTCAACTTGCATTTCCGTAATGCCTACTTCAACCGCGACAACCACAACGCCGGCGTGCGCGACACCCGCGAGTGGGGCCAGGGCGCGGTTGCCCGTTTCGAATCGGGCTACACCCCAGGTGTGGTCGGCTTTGGCCTGGACGCCCATGCCATGTTGGGCCTGAAGCTCGACGGCGGTGGCGGCCATGCCGGCACCAGCATCCTGCCGACCCACCACAAGAACGAAGACGAACTGGGCGCTGCCCCACACTCGTTCTCCACTGCCGGGGCTGCGATCAAGCTGAAGGCCTTCGACACCGAGCTGAAGGCCGGTGACCTGTTCCTCACCAACCCAGTGATCGCTGGCGGTGAAACCCGCATGCTGCCGCAGACCTTCCGCGGCGTGAGCCTGACCAACCACAGCGTCGACGGCCTGTTGCTCGAAGGCGGCCAAGTCAGCTTCACCCACCCGTACAACCAGAGCGGCCACCGTCGTATCGACACCTACTACGGCGACATGGACGGCCAGACAAGCAAGCACCTGAACTGGGCCGGCGCGTCGTGGAGCGGCACCGAAAACATCACCACCAACCTGTACGCGGCCGAGCTGAAGGACGTCTGGAACCAGTACTACGCTGACTTCGACTACACCTACGTGGTCAACGACCTGGTCAGCCTGAACCCGGGCGTGCACTTCTATCACACCCAGGACACCGGCCAGGCCCTGCTGGGCAAGATCGACAACAACACCTACAGCGTGCACTTCACCGTCAACGCCGGGTACCACAGCGTCACTGCCGCCTACCAGCGGGTCAATGGCAACACGCCGTTCGACTACATCAACCTGGGCGACAGCGTGTACCTGGACAACTCGCGCATGTACTCGGACTTCAACGCGCCTAACGAGCGCTCGTGGAAGCTGCAGTACGACTATGACTTTGCCGGTGTCGGCGTACCTGGCCTGACCAGCTCGCTGTCGTACTCGCGCGGTGAGGCTGACCTGACCAAGGTCGACCCGAACAACACCCATTACGACTACTACGTTGCCGATGGCAAGAACGCCATGCACTGGGAACGCGACCTGGATGTGAAGTACGTGTTCCAGGAGGGTGACTTCAAGGACCTGTCGGTGCTGGTGCGCTATGCCACTCACCGTGGCAGCCAGGGCTATGCCTCGATCGACAGCAACAGCGACAACGATGAAGTGCGGGTGATCGTCGATTACCCACTGAACGTGTTCTGACCCAAGACCGCTCCCACAGGAAAACGCATTCCCCTGTGGGAGCGGCCTTGTGTCGCGATTGGGCTGCACAGCAGCCCCATACGCGATTCCGTCGGACAAATCTTGTCCGACAATCACCGCTTCCCTAGAATGTCGCCGCCGCGAATGGCCCTGCCCACGCAGTAGCGAGCATGCCCACCCAATCCCCGCGTTCAGCACTCTACAGGTCGCACCCCGAGCTGACCCTCAACCTGGGCAGTTGCCTTGCCGTGCTCGCCATCGTGGCTATCGTCAGCTACCTGCTGGCGCGTGAACGCGACAGCGTCGAGCTGTCCGCCATTCGCTCGTCCAACAACATCGTCCAGCTGATCGAAAGCGACATCCTGCGTAACGTCGAGCTCTACGACCAGTCACTGCAAGGCCTGATCTGGGCGGTCGGGCGCAAGGAATTGCCGGAAATACCCGGCCCGTTGCGCCAACGCCTGCTGTTCAATGAAGCCTTCGTCGACCGCAAGCGCGGTGACGTACTGTGGCTGGACAAGCAGGGCAATGTGGTGGGCGACTCCACCAGCATCGTGCCGCGCAAGGCCAACTTCGGCGATACCGGCGTATTCAAGGCGCACCAGCACAACGCCAACCTCGGCTTGCTGGTGGGGCCGCCGTTCAAGGCCAAGCTCGGCGAGCTCGACTGGTGCATCAGTTTCAGCCGGCGTATCCCTGGCCCCAATGGCGAGTTTGCCGGGGTGGCGGCCGGGGCGCTGCGCCTGTCGTACTTCAGCGACCTGTTCCAGCGCCTGGACATTGGCGACGACAGCAGCATCAACCTGTTCAACAGCGACGGGCAGCTGCTCGCCCGCCAGCCCAGCCGCGCGCAAGACCCGCTGATCGGCAGCAACTACGCCGAACGGCCCAATTTCAAGCGCATTCTCAGTGAACAGAGTGGCAACTTCACCGCCCACTCCAGCCGTGACGGCAAGCCGCGCATGTACACCTTTGCCCGGGTCGCGCAGCTACCGCTGATCGTGCTGGTGGCGCACTCGGCCGATGAGGTGTTCCAGTCCTGGCGCCGTACCGCAATTCTGGTCAGCGTTGCCACTGGGGTGCTGTGCGTGGGCATTCTCTGGCTGACCCTGTTGCTGGGGCGCGAGCTGCGCCGCCGCCAGGAGGCCGAACAAGGCCTGGCGACATTGGCCGCCACCGACAGCCTGACTGGCCTGGCCAACCGTCGCCGCCTGGACCAGGTGCTGCGCCAGGAATGGGCCCGCGCCCAACGCAACCGAAAGCCGCTGGCGGTGCTGATGGTGGATGTCGACCATTTCAAGGCGTTCAACCAGCGCCATGGGCATGCCGGTGGCGACCATGCCTTGCGCGAAGTGGCCAAGACCATCGAGGCATGCATACGCCGCCCAGCTGACCTGGCGGCGCGTTATGGTGGCGAGGAATTCCAGGTGGTGCTGCCGGAAACCGACCTGGCCGGCGCGCAGTTGTTGGCTGAACGCATCCGCGCCAACGTCGAGGCGCTGGCACCGTTTGCCGATGATGCCCACGCGGTTACGGTGAGCATCGGCATTGGCCTGTCCGGCACCCAGCACGACCTGGCGAGGGTGCTGGGTGCAGCGGACGAAGCGCTCTACCGGGCCAAGGCCAAAGGCCGCAACCGGGTAGAGGGGCCTGGCGTTTAGGCGCGGGCGCGGGCGGCGTTGCGCAGGGCCTTGACCTGGTCATGGTTGCGCTGCACACCTTGCAATTGCTTTTCTACCAGGGTGTAGGTCGGGTCGCTGGCAGTGCGGCCCAGCTTCACCAGCTTCTCGCGGGCTTGCTTGTAGGCCTTGAGGGCGTGGTCCTCACCCCGCTCCACTTCGTTGAGCACCGCTTCTTCGTCCTTGCCGGTAACCATCGACTTGAGGTTGACCCAACCGCGGTGCAGGTCGCCGCTGATGCTGGTGGAAGTTTCCGGGTCGCCACCCAGGCGGCGCACTTCGCTTTGCAGCTCGCCAGCGGCGCTGGCGCACTCGCCGGCACGCTGGACGAAGAACGCTTTCAGATCGGCGCTCTTCACATCATCGGCCGAGGCTTTGAAGCCTTTCTCGCCATCCTTGCTGTACTCGATCAGGTCGTTGAGCACGTCGATTACATCTTTGTTGGGGTTGCTCATGCTACGAACTCCTTGGCAGGTGATAGTCATCTGTAAAGGAGCAGCCTTCGTGCCAAGCTTTTCAATACATTAAAATTGTTTAAATTCAACAAGTTGTAAATTGGCAGGCAACGCCCGATAGCGGCGTTCTGCATGATTGCCGCTTGGGGCTTCGTGCAGATTGCAGTATGGTCGGCGCTTTTCCACAGCCAGGTGCGCCGATGAAGCCGGAAACCCTCGAACTGCTGGTGACCCGCAGCATGCCGTTTGGCAAGTACCAGGGGCGGATCATTGCCGACCTGCCGGGGGACTACCTGGCGTGGTTTGCGCGCAAGGGCTTCCCGGTGGGGGAGCTGGGCGGGTTGTTGGCGTTGATGCATGAGATCGATCACAACGGGCTGGGTGACCTGCTGGTGCCGTTGCGGCAGAAGCATGGGCGCTGATCTGTTCCGCCCTCTTCGCGGGTAAACCCGCTCCCTCAGGATCTGTGCAAGCTTGAAGATTGTGCAATCCCTGTAGGAGCGGGTTTACCCGCGAAGAGGCCAGTGAAGCCACCTGATATCGCTAGCCTTTCACCGGCGCCACTGCCAGCTCAACCCGCTCGCTCTTCTTGATCACCGCATACACCACCGCCGTCAGCAAGCTACCCGCCACAATCGCCAGCAAATACAGCAGCGCGTGGTTGATTGCATTAGGGATCAGCAGCACGAACAACCCGCCGTGCGGCGCCATCAACTTGCAGCCGAAGTACATCGACAAGGCCCCGGTCAACGCACCGCCAGCCACACTCGCCGGGATCACCCGCAGCGGGTCCTTGGCGGCAAACGGGATCGCCCCTTCGGAGATGAAGCACAAGCCCAGTGCCAAGGCCGCCTTGCCAGCCTCGCGCTCGCTCTGGGCAAACTTGCGCCGGGCCATGAAGGTAGCGATGCCCAGGCCGATCGGCGGCACCATGCCAGCGGCCATGGTCGCCGCCATCGGCGCGTAGCTCGACGAGGCCAGCAGCCCCACCGAGAAGGCATAGGCGGCCTTGTTGATCGGCCCGCCAAGGTCAACGCACATCATGCCACCCAGCAATAGCCCGAGCAGGATGGCATTGGTGGTGCCCATGCTGTCGAGGAAGTGCGTGAGGCCTTCGAGCATCGCCGCCACAGGCTGGCCAACCACGTAGATCATCACCAAGCCAGTGAACAGGCTGGCCAGCAGTGGAATGATCAGGATCGGCTTGAGCGCCTCCAGGCTGCTGGGCAAACGCGCCCAGCGGGCAATGGCCTTGGCGCTGTAACCGGCGAGGAAGCCGGCGACGATGCCACCGATGAAGCCCGCACCCAGTGTGCTGGCCAGCAGGCCGCCAATCATGCCGGGGGCCAGCCCCGGGCGGTCGGCGATGGACCAGGCGATATAGCCCGCCAGCAGCGGCACCATCAGCTTGAATGCAGCCTCGCCGCCAATCTGCATCAACGCCGCCGGCAAAGTACCCGGCTGTTTGTAGGCCTCGATGCCGAACACGAACGACAGGGCAATCAGCAGGCCACCGGCCACCACCATCGGCAGCATGAACGACACACCGGTAAGCAGGTGCTTGTACACCCCGGTCTTCTCGCCCTTGGCCGGCGCGGTCGCAGCGCTGGCATCGGCGCTGTTTTCCACCTTGGCTTCGGCCAGGGCCTTGTCCAGCGTGGCGCGGGCCTGCTTGAGGGCGATGCCGGTACCGCAACGGTAGATACGCTTGCCCGCGAAGCGCGCGGTGGGCACTTCGATGTCGGCGGCCAGCAGCACCACATCGGCAGCGGCGATGGCTTCGGCAGACAAAGGGTTGCGCGCACCAACCGAGCCCTGGGTCTCGACGGTTAGCTGGTACCCCATTTGCTGTGCCGCTTGCTGCAAGGCCTCTGCAGCCATGAAGGTGTGCGCTACACCGGTCGGGCAGGCAGTGACTGCCACAATGCGCGCGCCAGCGCTGCCAGCAACCACCGGGCTGCCCGGTACATCCGCCAACAACTGGGCGTTGGCTGCGGCTTCATCGAGGAAGCCCTCGCGGTCAGCCAGGGCCTGCGACGGCGTGCTCTGGTAAACGCGCTTGCCAACGAAGCGGGCCAGGTTCACCGGGCCGGTGCTGACCACCAGCACCCAATCGGCCTCGGCAATCTGCGCGGCGCTCAGCTGCCGCTCGGGGTGTTCGGCATCCTGCACCTCGACGCTGGTGCTCCAGCCACGTCGCTGGGCAGCGGCAGACAGCAAGCGCGCGCTCAGCACACTCGACACCTGGCCATTGGGGCAGGCGGTGACAATGGCAATGTTCATCGGCAACCCTCTTGTTGTTCTGTCAGTTGCACGGCGGCTTCCAGGCGCGCCAGTTGCTCGCGGTCACGGATGCCGAAGCCAACCTGGGTCACCGCCTGAGCGGCAATCGCGGTGGCGCGGATCAAGGTCTGCGCAGGGGCCTCACCCAGCAGCAGGCCATGGACCATGCCAGCCACCAGCGAATCCCCCGCCCCCACCGTACTGGCGACGCGCACCTTGGGCGGGCAGGCATGCACGGCCAGGTCGCGGGCGAACCAGCCAACTCCCTGCTCACCGGCAGACACCACTACGTGTTCGACGCCGCTGGCCAGCAGGCGCTCGGCAGCAGCTCGCTGTTGCGCCGGGTTATCCACAGCCAGGCCAAGCACCTCGCCCAGTTCTTCGGTATTGGGCTTGACCAGCCAGGGCGCGCTTTGCAGGCCGACACGCAGGGCTTCGCCGCTGCTGTCCAGGGCCACCTTGAGGCCTTGGGCCTTCAACTGGTCGAGCAACTGGCGGAACCATTCGGTGCTGATCCCGCGCGGCAGGCTGCCTGCCACCACCACCGCATCGTGGCCTGGGGCGACCTGTTCCAGGCGGCGCAGCAAGGCGCTACGCGCCGCCTCGTCGACCTCCGGGCCCTGGCCGTTGATGTCGGTGACACGGCCATCGGCCTCGACCAGCTTGATATTGCTGCGGGTTTCTCCCGGCACTCGGACAAAGCAGTCGGCAAAGCCGCGCCAGTCGATCAGCGCCTCGAACGGCGGCAGGTTGTCGCGCCCAAGGAAGCCGCCGACGGTCACACTGTGCCCCAGGTCGGCCAGTACCTGGGCAACGTTCAGCCCCTTGCCCGCCGCGTGGCTGTGCTGCACATGGCTGCGGTTGACCTGCCCCGGGCGCAGCGTATCCAGGCCGATGGTGATATCCAGCGCCGGGTTCAGGGTGAGGGTGAGGATCTTGGCCATTCAGGAACGCTCCACCAGCGCGCGTACCGCCGCGGCGCTGTCCTGTTGCAGGGCCTCACGCGCCAGGGCGCGGGCCGTCTGGTGATCGGCCTGGCGGACCAGGGCCTTGACTTCGGCAATGCTGCGCGCAGCGACGCTGAGTTCGTCCACGTCCAGCCCGAGCAGTACGGCGACCGCTTGTGGGTCGGCGGCCAGTTCACCGCACACACCCACCCACTTGCCATGGGCATGGGCGGCGCGCACGGTCATGTCGATCAGGTTGAGCACCGCCGGGTGCAGGCCGTCGGCCTGGGCCGAAAGGCTGGGGTGGCCACGGTCGATGGCCAGGGTGTACTGGGTCAGGTCATTGGTGCCGATGCTGAAGAAGTCCACTTCGCGCGCCAGTTGCGGCGCCAGCAGGGCCGCCGAGGGCACTTCGACCATGATGCCCAGTTGCAGGTCGGCCACCGGGATCTCGGCACGCAGGCGCTCGACCATGGCCCGCGCCTCGCGCCATTCGTGCACTTGGCCAACCATCGGGAACATGATGCGCAGCGGGCGCTGGTCGGCAGCGCGCAGCAAGGCGCGCAACTGCTCTTCCATCACCTGCGGGCGCTGCAGGGTCAGGCGTATGCCGCGCACGCCGAGGAAGGGGTTTTCCTCGGCGGCGATCGGCCAGTACGGCAGCGGCTTGTCGCCGCCGACATCCAGGGTGCGTACCACCAGCGGGCGCCCGTCGAGGCCATCGAGCACGCGGCGGTACTCGGCTTCCTGGGTGGCCACGTCCGGGGCCTGGGGGTGGGCCATGAAAATCAGCTCGGTGCGCAGCAGGCCCACGCCTTCGGCACCCTGCTCCACCACCTTGGCGATACCGCTGCTCTCGCCAATGTTGGCGAACACCTCGACGGCATGGCCATCGCGGGTGACAGCGGGTTCGAAGCGGTTGGCCCAGGCGGCCTGCAAACGTTGCTCGCGCAGGTCACGTTCGGCCAGGGCTCGTTGCAGCTCATCCGCTGCCGGCGCCACGCTGACCACACCGCGCTGGCCATCGAGCAGCAGCGGTGTGCCGCTGTCCAGCAGCAGAATCGACGCGCCCGCAGCGACCACCGCCGGAATGCCCAGGGCACGGGCAACGATGGCACTGTGGGCAGTGGCGCCGCCCTGGGCGGTGACGATGCCAGCGACCCGGTTTGGGTCCAGGCGGGCGACATCGGACGGGCCGACTTCGGTCATGACCAGTACGTAGGGCTGTTCCGGCTCCACTTGGGCCTGCACACCGCACAACTGCGCCAGCACGCGGCGGCCAATGTCGCGCAGGTCGGCGGCGCGTTCGGCGAGCAAGGCGTCGTGCAGCGACTCCTGCTGGCGGGCCGCCGCCTCGATCACTGCCATCCATGCTGCTGCGGCACTTTCGCCTTGGCCCAGACGCTGCTCGACATCGTCGGTCAAAGCCGGGTCGGCAAGCATTTCCTGATGGGTGACGAAAATTTCGCCAATGGCCTTGTCGCTGCGCTGGACCAAGGCCTGCAGCTCGCCATTCACTGTCGCCATGGCTTCGCGCAGCTTCTGTCGCTCCTGGGCGCATGACTCGCCGCGCAGGGGGTAGTCGAACTCACGCTCGACACACACATGCGCCGGGCCGCTGGCAATGCCTGGGGCGGCGCCCACACCTTGGACGCGGCTACCGGCCTCTGGGGCTTGCAGCACTTCGGCCGCTGCGCTGGCGATGGGCGCGGTGCACTGCGCCAGTGGCTCCACGTCCTCGCCCAGGCCCTGTTCGATGGCGGCCAGCAGCACCGGCAAGGCATCGGCGGCGATACCAGGCTCGGCTACCAGCTCCAGCACCTGGCCACGGCGGGCGCCAAGGCTTAGCAGCTTGCTCAGGCTCTTCACGGACACCGCTGGCTGCGCACTGTCGACCAGACGCACACGGATTTCCCCCTCGAAGCCTTTGGCCAGTTGCGCCAGCACCTTGGCCGGGCGGGCATGCAAACCATGCGGGTTGGCCAGCGCGATGCGCGCGCTGGGCCAGTCCGCCGGCGCCTCACCGCCCAGCACTTCCAGCACTGCACGGCTGCTGGTGGCCTGGTAGAGCATCTGCCCGCGGCCTTCGATCAGCACTTCGCACAGGCGTTCGAGCAAGGCCTGGTGAGCGGCGCCGAGGCTGGCCAGGCAGAACAGGCCGTTGAGCGGCTGGTCGCGGTAGCGCAGCGGCTGCTGCGGGGTGATGAAGGCCAGGCCCGGCTGGCGCACCTGGCGCTCGCTGTGCAACCACCACAGGCCTTCGCCCAGCGGTAGCGGCTCGGCCTGCTGCAGCACGGCGGCAAACCCGCTGTCGACGCAGTCGGCGCGCTGCAACAGGCGGGCACCGCGCCAGGCCAGTTCGTCGAAGTCTTCGGCCGGCAGGTTCAGGCCGACCAGTTGCGCGTCCAGTGCCAGCTCTTGTGGCGCGCCCTGCAACAGTTTCAGCAGCGCTTCGGCGGAACCGGCCCGGCGCAGGGCTTCGGCCAGGTCTGTCTCGCCCAATGCGCGGGTCAGCAGTTGCAGCAGGCGCAAATGTTCGTCGGAGCGGGCGGCGATACCGATGGCCAGGTAGACCATTTGCCCATCGCCCCAGTCCACCCCTTCGGGGAACTGCAGCAGGCGCACGCCAGTGGCGTACACCAGGTCACGGGTTTGCGGCGTGCCATGGGGGATGGCGATGCCCTGGCCAAGGAAGGTGGAGCCTTGCGCCTCGCGGGCCTGCAGCCCTTGCAGGTAACCGTCGGCAACCAGGCCGTCAGCAACCAGCCGCTCGGCCAGCAGGCGCAATGCCTCGGCCTTGTCGGCGGCCGTCTGGCCCATGGCTATCTGCTCCTTGGCGAGCTCGAGCATGACCTTCTCCTTTTGCAGTTCCCGGTCGGGTACTGGAGTATTGTTGTGAAATTCACATAAAGGGCCAGTTCAACAGCCTTGCGCAAATGGCAGCCGAGGCAGAAAAATCGGCAGCTGAAACGTTTAATCTGACCAGACGGCCACGTTACTCGATAATCTGCCGAGGAAAAAGCCCCATCCTGTCGGACAATTGCGACAATGGTCGTCTGCGCGTGGCGCCAGCGCCGGGTCAAACTACCCGGTCCGGCCTCACAGCCAGCCCCGGTAATAACAAGGAAAATTCGGTGAAACTCAGCGATATCGCCCGTCTGGCCGGTGTGTCCGTGACCACTGCCAGCTACGTCATCAATGGCAAGGCTGAACAGCAGCGCATCAGCAACAGCACTGTCGAACGGGTGCGTGCGGTGGTCGAAGCCCATGGCTTCACACCCAACCCACAGGCGGCTGGCCTGCGCAGCCGGCACACCCGTACCTTGGGCTTCATTCTCCCGGATCTGGAGAACCCCAGCTACGCCCGCATCGCCAAGCAACTGGAGCAAGGCGCCCGCGCCCGCGGCTACCAGTTGTTGATCGCCAGCAGCGACGACCAGCCAGACAGCGAACGCCAGTTGCAGCAACTGTTCCGCGCCCGCCGCTGCGATGCGCTGTTCGTCGCCAGCTGCCTGCCGCCAGAAGATGACAGCTACCGCGAACTGCAGGACAAAGGCCTGCCGGTAATCGCCATCGACCGCCGCCTGGACCCAGCACACTTCTGTTCGGTCATCAGCGATGACTGCGATGCCAGCCGCCAACTGGCCGCCAGCCTGCTGAGCGCAGCCCCGCGCAGCATCGCCCTGATCGGCGCACGCCCCGAGCTGTCGGTCAGCCAGGCGCGTGCCGGCGGCTTTGACGAAGCCCTGCAAGGCTATGCCGGTGAAGTCCGCCGCTACCAGGGCGAAGCCTTCAGCCGTGAGTGCGGCCAGCGCCTGATGCAGCAGCTGATCGACGACCTCGGCGGCCTGCCAGATGCCCTGGTGACCACCTCGTATGTGCTGCTGCAAGGGGTATTCGACACCCTGCAAGCGCGCCCGGCCGATTCGCGCCAGCTGCAACTGGGCACCTTTGGTGACAACCAGTTGCTCGACTTCCTGCCGCTGCCAGTCAACGCCATGGCCCAACAGCACGGCCTGATTGCCGCCACCGCGCTGGAACTGGCACTGGCCGCGATCGAGGAAAAACGCTACGACCCTGGCGTGCATGCTGTCGGCCGCACCTTCAAGCAACGCATCAGCGTGGCCTGAACATGCGCCTGATCGACACCCACACCCACCTGGACTTCCCCGACTTCGACGCCGACCGCCCGCGCCTGCTGGCCAACGCGGCGGCGCGTGGGGTGCAGCGGATGGTGGTACTGGGGGTGTATCAGGCGAATTTCCAGCGGGTGTGGGAGCTTGCCTGTAACGACCAGCGCCTGTTCGCCGCACTCGGCCTGCACCCGGTCTACCTCGACCAGCATCGCCCGGAGCACCTGGTGCAGTTGCGCGAGTGGCTGGAGCGCCTGCACGGTGACCCGCGGCTGTGCGCCGTGGGTGAGTTCGGCTTGGACTACTACCTCGAAGACCTGGACAAGGCGCGCCAGCAGGCGCTGTTCGAAGCACAACTGCAGCTGGCTTGCGACTTCGAACTGCCCGCCCTGTTGCACGTGCGCCGCAGCCATGCCCAGGTGATCGCCACGCTCAAGCGCTACAAGCCGGCGCAGGCCGGGGTGATTCATGCGTTCGCCGGTAGTTATGAAGAGGCTCGCGAGTACATCAAGCTGGGCTTCAGGCTCGGGCTTGGCGGTGCAGCTACCTGGCCGCAGGCGCTGCGGCTGCGCAAGACCCTGGCGCGGTTGCCGCTGGACAGTGTGGTGCTGGAGACCGATGCGCCAGATATGGCGCCGGTGATGTACCCAGGGGTGCGCAACAGCCCGGAGCATCTGCCGGAGATTGCCGGGGCGTTGGCGCAGGTGATGGGGGTGGATGTTGGCGAACTGGCTGAGGCCAGTAGCCGCAATGCTTGCGAGTTGTTTGGCTGGTAGCAACTCTATTTCCTGCACCGGCCTCTTCGCGGGTAAACCCGCTCCCACAGGGGCCGCACCAACTCTGAGAGCAACACTGTACCTGTGGGAGCGGGTTCACCCGCGAAGAGGCCGGCGAACTAGTTCAGATCAGCACCGTCCACAGCGCAAACCCGGCATACCACAACACCGCACAGCGCAGCAGCAGTTCCCACAGGCTGTCCAGCCGCCCCAGCCCGCGCTGGCTGTCTTCTTCCTCGGGAATGTCATCGGCAATGCGCCCGACCCGGGCCACCAGGTGCGCGGCGCTGATGTGCCAGTTGAGCAGCTCGTGCAGCATCACACGGGTAACGGCGAGGAAGTTGCCTACCAGCGCAAAGCTCAACGCCAGCAAACGCACCGGCAACCAGTCCATGATATGCCGCAGCTGCTCGGCACGTGCCTGCAGCGCCGGTTGCTTGCTGTGTTCACCGCACAATGCCAGCAAGCGATAGGCCAGCGCCGTCCCCGGGCCCAGCACGAAGTACCAGAAGATCACTGCGAAAAAGCCTTGGTAGACCTGCCACAGCAAGTTGCCCTGCACGCTCACCAGCAGGCTGTGCGGATTGTCCGCCGCCAGGCCAAGGTCACGCTCGGCCACATGCAGCGCCGCCTGGTCATCGCCGCGCCGCCAGGCATCGCGGAACGGGCCCAGCGACGCCTTGGCATCGCCGCGGCCCAGGCTGTAGACCAGCACCAGCAGGTGCACCGGCAAGGCCAGCAAGCCATAGGCCACCGGGTCCAGCACGTGCAGCAGCAACATCAGCAGTGCTACCGGTGCCAGCACCAGAATGGCCAGTGTCCACCAAGGGTGCACCTTGCCGCTGCGCTCCAGGCGCACCAGTTCGCCAAGGAAGAACCCGTCGCGCTGCACCTGATGGCGCAGGGCCGAGAACTTCTCTACCCACAGCGCCAGCAACAACACCAGAAAACTCATGCCTTGTCCTCGTCGTGCTGCAGCGCCTGGCGGTAGCGCGGCCAGTCGAAGGCCGGGCCGGGGTCGGTCTTGCGCTGCGGGGCAATGTCGCTATGGCCCTGGATGCGGCCCAGATCGATGGCCGGCCAGGCACCGCGGATGTGCCGGGTAAGTTGCTCCAGCACGGCGTACTGGGCATCGGTATAGGGCAGGTCGTCGGTGCCTTCCAGTTCGATACCGATGGAAAAGTCGTTGCAGCCTTCGCGCCCGTCGAAGCTCGACACACCCGCATGCCAGGCACGGTCGCGCAACGACACGAACTGGGTCACCGCACCGTCACGCTCGACGAACAGATGCGCCGACACGGTCAGGTGGTTGATGCTGGCGAAATAGGGGTGTTCGTCGGGGTCCAGGCGGTTCTGGAAGAACTGCTGCACCTTGCCGGTACCGAAACAGGCCGGCGGTAGGCTGATGTTGTGGATCACCAGCAGGGAAATCGATTCGCCTTCGGGGCGGGCATTGAAGTTTGGCGAGGGGCAGTGGGTGATTCCGATTCCGTGGAACCAGCCAGTGGCACGGTCCAATTGCATGGGGCAGATCCTGAAACGCCATGAACAGAGCACAGTATGCCCTGCGGCCAACGGCGTTTGCATGTGAATGATTGTAATGTTGCCGCCTACAGCGCTTGCCCTTGCCGCAGCCCGTCGAGCACCACCTCCAGCGCCCGCTCGAACAACAGCCCGTCATCCAGAGCCCGCACTTCGCCCCGGTGCAGTGCCTGAGCCAGGCTGGCACCATTCCACTCGCGCACTTTCATGCCGGTGCGGTTGGCGAACACCAGCCTGTCGCTGCTATCGATGCGCGCTACCAGCTTGCAACGCAGTGGTTCGTCTTCATCGAACACCTCGACCCAGGTACCGATACGCATGCGCTGTACCTGCCGCAACGCCACAGCCTGCCCGTCGGCAAAATGCAATGGCGCACAAGCCGGCTCTTCGGCAATTGCCAGCACGATATCCTCGGCCACCAGCACTTCGGCCAAGGACTGGTCATCGCTAACAGGCAGCAGCGCATTGCCTGCGCATGCGCGCAGGTGCAACTGTTCCAGTTGCTGGAAGAATTCGCGGGTCGCCTGGGAGTCCAGTGCTACGCTGGCCAAGCCATCGCGCAGCGACTTGAGCAGGCCCGGCACCTGCAGCAGCAGTGCTTGCGGTTCGTGCGGCGGGCTGATGCTGGCCAGCAGCGTGTCCAGCGTATCCAAAGCATCCCGCCAGGCCTGGGACGCCTCACCCTGCTTGAGCCAGGCCAGCAGCAACACCTGGCTCCAGGCCTGCACCAGCATCTGGACCACCACCTGCGGCAAGACCCGGCCGCGCAAACGCTGGTTGAGCACCTGCTGCACCTGCTGCCTGGCCTGCAGGGCCCGCGCACGTCCTTCTTCGGCATCGCGGGTACGTTGTTCCAGCAATTCGTTGCGCCGTCGCTCGTCCTGGTTGAAGGCCAGGAAGTCGTCGAGCAGTTCGGCAAACAGGCTGGCATCTTCTGCAAATTCATTGAGCAGGCGCTGGACGGTGCGCTCCACCCGCAAGTGCAGGTTGTCGCGCAGGCCTTCGCCGCCACATTCCCAGCCAATAGCCGCGCCAGCAATCTCGTTGAGCAAGCGGCGGGCCGGGTGGCTGGCTCGGCTGAACAGCCCCTTGTCGAGCAGGGCCACCTTGAGCAGCGGTATGTGCAAACGCGCAATCAGCGCGCGCAGGCTGAGCGGCAGGTTGTCATCGTTCTGGATGTAAGCGAACAGCAGGCCGACCAGGTTGATCATGTCTTCGTCGGCCACGGCAATACGCCGACGTGTGCCGCTGCGCACGCTGACACGCAGCAGCAGTTGTTCAAGGTGCTGGCCGAGCTCGAAATCATCGGCCTCATGGCTAGCGGGCACGTAATGCTGCAAATGCGTAAGCAGGCGCAGCAAGTCGGCAGTACTGACCGGCTGGGCGCTGGTCGCCGCCTGCAAACGGGGGGCGAACTGCCCGCGCGCCGGGGCCAGCAGCGTTTGCAACGAAGCAAACAAGGCCTGCCCTGCCGCGTCCGCACCAACCGCTTGGCCCAGGCTTGCCGGCCCCCTGCGTGCGCTCATGCCCCGGTCTTCGGCGCGCCGGCGCGGCGCCGGTTGCAGCTCGGGCAGCACCCCGGCGGCAGCCAGCAACTGGTTGGCTTCGCCATAGATCAGGTCAGCGTCGCGCAGCACATAGCGCTCGAACAGCTTGAGCAGGATCAGCTTGACCCGCAGGCCTACCCCCAGGTTATAGCCAGCATCGAGAAAGTAACCACACAACGCGGCAGGCCCCAGCGGGTTGTGCTGCTCATGCAAGGGCCGATCAAGCAGCGCCTGTAAACGCAAGCTCAACTGCTGCAGGGCAAAGCCGTCCCGCGACAGTACCCGCGCAACCATCCCTTCGACGGCTGCGGCCCGCTCCAGTTGCGCCTTGTTGCGCACGCCTGAGTCGCCCAGGCGCGCCAGCGGGTCAAGCTGGCCAATGCGGGCAAAGGTGTCATAAAAGGTATCGAGAAAGCCGCGCTCGATGCTTTTGCGCTTGAGGCGCAAATCGCGCATGGCCTCGAAGTACAGATTCTGGTCGCAGCGCTCATAGGCTTTGTCGGCCATTTCGAACAGGGTGTCGTCGGCGTTGTCGAACAGCACCTGCAGGGCCTGGCGCAGTTGCAACGCTGCCTTGTCGCGCACTTGCAGGAGCAACACCGGAAGGCAAGGCAGAGGCGTGCGCGCACCTCGGTCGATGGCTGCCGCCAAGGGCACCACCTTGCCTTCTTTTTGCATCCTGGACTCCTTGCAGGGTGTCTTGCCCGAAGGGCTTAACATCGTCAAAGCTATGACGCCAAATACTGGTCGCTATTATCGGTAAAAAATCGCACCGCTGCCAGCGCCGTGTCACCGGCGGGTGAGTGACACTGATTTGCTCCCATTGCTCGCGTCGGCCGACCAAAGGTCATCGCCAAGGCGGCTGTACACACCGGCCCCCTGCCCTATAATCGCGGGCATCTAGCTTGTGGAGCCGACCATGCCGAACCTACGCCTTGCCGACCTGACCGCTGAAATCGAAGCCAACGTGCGCCGTGCACTGCTGGAGGACATCGGCAGTGGCGATATCACCGCGCAACTGATCCCGGCCGAGCGCCTGGCCAAGGCGACCATCATCACCCGCGAAGACTGCGTGATTGCCGGCACCGCCTGGGTCGATGCGGTGTTCCGCCAACTCGACCCGCGCGTGGCGGTGCACTGGCAGGTAGCTGACGGTGAACGTGCCACAGCCAACCAGCCACTGTTCCACCTGGAAGGCCCGGCGCGTTCGCTGCTGAGCGGTGAGCGCAGTGCGCTGAACTTCCTGCAGATGCTGTCGGGGGTTGCCACCCGTGCACGCTTTCTGGCCGATTTGGTGGAAGGCACCCAAGTGCGCCTGCTGGACACCCGCAAGACCCTACCTGGCCTGCGCCTGGCACAGAAGTACGCGGTTACCTGTGGCGGTTGTGACAACCACCGCATCGGCCTGTACGACGCCTTCCTGATCAAGGAAAACCACATTGCCGCCAGCGGCGGCGTGGCCGAGGCCGTAGCTGCGGCGCATCGCATTGCACCGGGCAAGCCGGTGGAGATCGAGGTGGAGAGCCTGGAAGAACTGCGTCAGGCGCTGGCGGCGGGTGCCGACATCATCATGCTCGACGAGCTGAACCTGGACGAAATGCGCGAAGCGGTGCGCATTACTGCGGGCAAGGCCAAGCTGGAGGCCAGTGGCGGGGTAAACGAGACGACCTTGCGGGTGATTGCCGAGACGGGTGTGGACTACATCTCGATCGGGGCGATGACCAAGGATGTGAAGGCGGTGGACCTGTCGATGCGCTTGAGCCTGTGAGCTGATTGCAGGCATGAAAAAACCGGCCATCGAGCCGGTTTTTTTTGTGGGGCTGCAAAGCAGCCCCGGCGTTCTCGAATCAGAACGAGGCGTTGGCCAGCCCGTCCAGGTAACGCTCCACGTCCAGCGCCGCCATGCAGCCGGCACCGGCCGAGGTGATGGCCTGGCGGTAAACGTGGTCAGCCACGTCACCGGCGGCGAACACGCCCTCTACGTTGGTGGCGGTGGCATTGCCTTCACGGCCGCCGTTGACCACCAGGTAGCCGTCCTTCAGGGTCAGCTGGCCTTCGAACAGCGAGGTGTTCGGGGTGTGGCCAATGGCAATGAACACGCCGTCGACCTTGATTTCGTCGCTGCTACCGTCGTTGTTCTTCAGGCGCGCACCGGTCACGCCCATGTTGTCACCCAGCACTTCGTCCAGGGTGGCGTTGAGCTTGAGCTCGATCTTGCCTTCGGCCACACGGGCGTTCAGCTTGTCGACCAGGATCTTCTCGGCGCGGAAGGTTTCGCGGCGGTGCACCAGGGTAACCTTGCTGGCGATGTTGGCCAGGTACAGCGCCTCTTCCACGGCAGTGTTGCCGCCGCCAACCACGGCGACTGGCTTGTTGCGGTAGAAGAAGCCATCACAGGTGGCGCAGGCCGAAACACCCTTGCCCATGAAGGTTTCTTCCGACGGCAGGCCCAGGTAACGGGCGCTGGCGCCGGTGGCGATGATCAGCGCGTCGCAGGTGTACTTGCCGCTGTCACCCTGCAGGGTGAATGGCTTGTTGGCCAGGTCGACGGCGTTGATATGGTCGAAGACGATTTCGGTTTCGAAACGCTCGGCGTGCTCTTGCATACGCTGCATCAGGGCCGGGCCGGTCAGGCCATGGGGGTCGCCCGGCCAGTTGTCGACTTCGGTGGTGGTGGTCAGCTGGCCACCGGCCTGCATGCCGGTGATCAGCAGCGGCTTGAGGTTGGCACGGGCGGCATACACTGCGGCGCTGTAACCGGCAGGGCCGGAACCGAGAATGATGACGCGCGAATGACGTACTTCAGACATGTCGAACTCCTGTCGAGCGGGCCGGCATCGGTGTACCGGCTGCGCCAGCTGGAAAATTAAAAAGGACCCACGCAGCACTTGGGGAAGGCTACAACGCGCAGGCCCAGAAAGCGGAAAGTTGAGCGCACTGTAGCGAGGTCGCAAAGATTAAGGAAATATCCTTCGACAATCCACCTCATAGGCATCGTCTATGCTGCGATTTCATCGATAAGCAAAGCCCTGGCGCTTTTGTTACAGCCCGTTTCCCGCCTGCTACCCGCCTTTCGTCGGCGCGACAAACTCGGTAAGGTCAGCGCGTTTTCCTTCTCTGCGGAGTCTCTTGATGCAAGCCCCTGTCCTCTCTGGCCCCCAGTACCTGCGCGAAGGCCTGAAACTGGTGCTGAGCCCCAACCTGCGGTTGTTCGTGCTGCTGCCGCTAGCGGTCAACCTGCTGCTGTTCGGCGGCCTGATCTACTTTGCCGGCCATCAGTTCAGCCTGTGGGTGGATGCCCTGATGCCGACCTTGCCGAGCTGGCTGAACTTCCTCACCTACATCCTCTGGCCGCTGTTCGTCGCCTTGGTGCTGTTGATGGTGTTCTTCACCTTCACCCTGGTGGCCAACATCATTGCCGCGCCGTTCAACGGCTTCCTGGCCGAGAAGGTGGAAGTGGTCGTGCGCGGCGAAGACAACTTCCCGGCGTTCAGCTGGGGCGAGTTGGTGGCCATGGTGCCGCGCACCCTCAGCCGCGAAATGCGCAAGCTGGGTTACTTCCTGCCACGGGCCATCGGCCTGTTCATCCTGTCGCTGATCCCGGTGGTCAACGTGGTGGCAGCGCCGCTGTGGCTGATCTTCGGGGTGTGGATGATGGCAATCCAGTACATCGACTACCCGGCGGACAACAACAAGATGAGCTGGCAGGACATGCTCGCCTGGCTGCGGCAGAAGCGCTGGCAGTCACTGGGCTTTGGCGGGATTACCTACCTGGCGTTGATGATCCCGGGGGTGAACGTGCTGATGATGCCGGCGGCGGTGGCCGGGGCTACGTTGTTCTGGGTGCGGGAGCGCAACTGATCCTTGGGCTGTACGCAGCCTTCTGTAGGAGCGGCCCTATCGCGACACAAGGCCGCTCCTACAAAAAGCAGACCGCGTCTGGTTTGGGTTCTACTGCCCCAACCGGCTGGAAAACTGCCCCACCACATCCACCACCCGCTTCGCCCCGTCCTGGATCTCTACAATCACGTTGCCCGTCTCGTCAGCCAGCGCCAGCCCCTGTTCGGCCTGGCGCTTGCTGGTGTCGATGATCGCCACCGCCGCCTGGGCCAGTTGCTCGTTCTGCTGCACCACCCGGGCGATTTCCTCAGTGGCAGTGCTGGTACGCGAGGCCAGCTGGCGCACTTCATCGGCAACCACGGCAAAACCCCGCCCCTGCTCGCCCGCGCGAGCCGCTTCGATGGCGGCGTTCAGCGCCAGCAGGTTGGTCTGCCCGGCAATGTCGCTGATGGTCTTGATGATCGAACCGATCACCCGCGACTGGGTATCCAATGCCTGAATACCTTCGGCCGCCTCCTGCATCGAGGCTTCCAGGCCGCGCATCACGCTGACGGTCTGGGTAACCACATCGGTAGCCTTCTGGGCGCTGGCATCGGTGCCCAATGAGGTGTTGTAGGCAACATCGGCCGCCTCGGCCACCGCTTGCTCCTGGTTGACCTGGTCGGTGATCACGGTGGCGAATTTGACCACCTTGTACAGCACGTCGTGGGCATCGAAGATCGGGTTGTACGAGGCTTCCAGCCAGATCACCCGGCCATGGGCATCGATGCGCTTGAAGCGTTCGGCAACGTATTCGCCACGGCGCAGCTTGTCCCAGAAAGCCTGGTAGCCGGCCGAGTTGGCCTCCTCCGGCTCGCAGAACATGCGGTGCTGCTTGCCGCGAATTTGCTCCAGGCGGTAGCCGACGGTGGCCAGGAAACGGTCGTTGGCGGTGAGGATAGTGCCGTCGAGGTCGAACTCGATCACCGCCGTGGAGCGCATCAGCGCCTTGATCAGGCTTTCGTGCTCGCGCGACGTCTCGATGGTGCGGGTGAGGTCGCTGGAATGCAGGGTGAAGTACTTGATGCGCCCTTCGCTGTTCTTCACCGGCTGCAGGATCGAGCGCAACCAGGCTTCCTGGCCATTGCCGCGCAGCAGGCGGAACGCGCCGTTCAGGTGTTCGCCACGGCTGATCGCGCTTTTCATGCGCTGATAGAAATCCAGCGACTTCACATGGCCGGGGACGATGTCCTCGATGTTGCGTCCAAGCAATTGTTCGGCACGGTAGAGCATCTCGCTCTCAAAGTTGCCGTTGACCATCTCGATCCGTCCCTGGGGGTCGAGTTGAAGGACCAGCATCTCGCTGTCGAGGCTACTTTTGACCTGTTCGATGGACATCAGGTCTTCGCGCAGCTGCCGGATTTCTTGCTTGAGCTTGTTGTTGAACATCACCGCTCTCCCGGAGCGCATCAAGTAGTCGAATGCATCTTCATCGGCTGCCGGTGACCCCTTCTTGAGTGCCATGCAAGGAAATATTCACAAAAGCAAGAACGTCGGCGGTCAGGCGTCATCTGTACGTCACATGGCAGTCACATTGGCGCAACCCTGCGGGCGGAAACTTTTTGTCATGAATACATCCGCCCTGCGCATTACCCTGGTCAGCGAAACCTTCCCACCCGAAATCAACGGCGTGGCTAACACCCTTGGCCGCCTCAGCGAAGGGCTGCGCCAACGCGGCCATGAGGTTGAGGTGGTGCGCCCGCGCCAGGCCGGTGAAGGGCCTGTGCACAACGACCCGCACTTGATGCTGTGCCGTGGCTGGGCCCTGCCCGGCTATCCCGGCTTGCAGTGGGGCGAGGTGTCGATGCACAAGCTGTTACGCCGCTGGCGCCGGCAGCGCCCGGATGTGCTGTACATCGCCACCGAAGGGCCACTGGGGCTCAGCGCCCTGCGCGCGGCCCGACGCCTGGGGGTGGCTGTGGTCAGTGGTTTTCATACCAACTTCCCGCAGTATTCCGGCCAGTACGGGCTGGGCCTGCTGACACGCCTGCTCACCCACTACCTGCGCTGGTTCCATCGGCGTACGGCCATCACCCTCGTACCTAGCCTCAGCCAACGCCTGGAGCTTGAGCGCCGTGGCTTCGAACGCCTGCAGCTACTGGCCCGGGGTGTAGATGCCTGCCTGTTCAACCCGGCCCGGCGTAGCCAGGCATTGCGCGAAAGCTGGGGGCTTGGGCCAGACGATATCGCTGTGCTGCATGTCGGCCGGTTAGCGGTGGAAAAGAACCTTGGCTTGCTGCGGCCTTGCCTTGAGGCATTGCAGAAAACTTATCCACAGAAACGTCTGCGCCTTGTTTTTGTCGGTGACGGCCCACAGCGCACTGCGCTCAAGCAGCAGATGCCGGATGCCGTGTTCTGCGGCGCCCAGCGGGGCGAGGTGCTGGCCGAGCACTATGCCAGCGGCGACCTGTTCCTGTTCCCGAGCCTGACTGAAACCTTTGGCAATGTGGTGCTCGAAGCCATGGCTTCGGGGTTGGCGGTGGTCGCTTATGACGAGGCGGCCGCAGCGCAGCATATTCGCCATGGCCATAGCGGCGCACTGGCCATGCCAGGGGATCAGGCAGCGTTCATCGATGCCGCTTGTTGGTTGCTGGAAGAAGAAGAAACATTGCGCCGGGTGCGCCTGAATGCGCGGCAACATGCCAGCCGCCAGGGCTGGCCGGCGATTGTCGAGCAGTTTGAGGGGTATTTGCATGCAGCTCGGGGCCAGGCTACTGCTTCACCAGCGTCGCAGCTGGGGGCTACGCGATCTGTGTAGGAGCGGCCTTGAACTGGCCTAATGATTTTGGACACCTTCATCGGGCGCTATGATGGCGCCCAATTGGAGGCAAAATTAGTGCGTAAATCTTACTCAAGAGAATACA
>NZ_JBDJLK010000060.1:0-34250 GCF_039673335.1 Pseudomonas sp. TWI929 | reverse complement strand
GCAGCTTGGACCTTGTATTCTCTTGAGTAAGATTTACGCACTAATTTTGCCTCCAATTGGGCGCCATCATAGCGCCCGATGAAGGTGTCCAAAATCATTAGGCCAGTTCAAACCCGCTCCTACAGGGATATCATAGCCCTTGAGGCCGGCGCTGTACCTGTAGGAGCGGGTTTACCCGCGAAGCAGACGTCGCGGTTTTTCAGCGTGCCCCAATCCCTTCAGCATGCATTATCTGCGCAATGATCGGCACCGGGGTCATCAGGTGCGAGCGCATCATGGCGCTGGCGCGCTTGGCGTCCCGAGCCAGGATTACCTCGACCAGTGCCGCATGTTCCTGGCGCTTGAGCTCCAGCGCCTGTTCGGAAAACACCGTCTGCGTCAGCCACAGGTGGCGGTAGCGCTCAGCCTGGTCGAACAGGTAGGTGCGCGCCTGCAGCAGGTGCTTGGAGCCGCAACCCGAGGCAATCGCCGTATGGAACGCCTTGTGCCGTTCGTCCCACACATCCAGGCGCTGCTCGCGGGTTTTTACTTCCACCACCTTGGCCAGGGTGTGCGAATGAGCCAGCACCGACGCCTCCCAGGCGTCATCGCCGCGTTCTATGGCCAGGGCGATGATCATTGCTTCCAGGTTGGCGCGGGCATCGTAGATGTCGTTCATCTCGTCCAGCGACATCGGCGCTACCCGGTAGCCTTTCTGGCTGATGGCGTTGACCAGGTGCTCGGCCACCAGTTGCGACAAGGCTTCGCGCAGCGGGCCGACGCCCAGGTCGTAGCGTTCCTTCAGGGCGCTCATCAGCAGCTTTTCGCCGGGCTTGAACACACCGCGGATGATGTCCTTCTTGAGCCTCTCATACCCGCTGAATGCTGAGTTTTGTCGGGGGGCGAGCGCTTCCAAGATCCTGTTCCTCAAAACGTTTTGCCGATCATACCGAAACCCTCAGCTGACGAAAAACAATGGACAAATGCGGCGAGTGTCGCTGAAACATAAAAATGTAGACATTTTGTGTGAGTGGCGATATTTTTACTTCGCCCGCACTGATCCAGGTCACCACCGGACGGCGCCACCCACCTTTTTAGCCAGGACACTGCCATGAACGCCTTTACGCAGATCGACGAACTTGTGATGCCGCTGCCGCTCGAACCGCGTGGTTACACCATCGCCCCCTCGAAACAGTCGCCGCGCCTGCTGGAACTGACCTTTGCCCGGGAAACCGTCGAAGCGTTCGTGCAGGCTGTTGCGCAATGGCCGGTGCAGGCGCTGGAGTACAAGTCGTTCCTGCGTTTCCGTGTAGGCGAAATCCTGGACGAGCTGTGCCAGGGCACCCTGCGCCCGGTGCTGCTCAACACCATCCTCGACCGTGCCAGTGGTGGCATGCTGATCACCCCGCTGGGCCTGGATGACGTGAGCCAGGCCGAGGACATGGTCAAGTTCACCACCGCCTGTGCGCACCTGATCGGCCGTTCCAACTACGACGCCATGAGTGGCCAGTTCTACGCGCGCTTCGTGGTGGTCAACAGCGATAACTCCGACAGCTACCTGCGTCAGCCGCACCGGGTCATGGAGCTGCACAACGACGGCACCTTCGTCAACCAGATCACCGACTACGTGCTGATGCTGAAGATCGACGAAAAGAACATGGAAGGCGGCAACTCGCTGCTGCTGCACCTGGACGATTGGGAGCAGTGCGAGGCGTTCTTCCGCCACCCGATGGCACGCCGTGAAATGCGCTGGACCGCACCACCGAGCAAGAAAGTTTCCGAAGATGTGTTCCACTCGGTATTCGATAACGATGCCGAAGGCCGCCCGACCATGCGCTACATTGACCAGTTCGTGCAGCCGGAAAACTACGAGGAAGGTATCTGGCTGAACGCCTTGTCCGATTCGCTGGAAGGCAGCGACAAGAAGGTTTCGGTACCGGTTGGGGTGGGCAGTTTCCTGCTGATCAACAACCTGTTCTGGCTGCATGGCCGTGACCGCTTCACCCCGCACGAGGGCCTGCGCCGCGAACTGATGCGCCAGCGTGGTTACGTCGCCTTCCCTAAACCGCTGTACCAGCGCGGGCAATAATGACAGGGCGCGGGGCGGGCGCCCGCCCACGCGCCTTTGCAAAAAACGATGCCACCAGGGCCCGCGCGGGCCTTGGTGAGCCAGCCAGGCAATGCCTGCGTGTGAGGTAAGGCTGTGTACGATTTCATTATTATTGGCGGTGGCATTGTGGGCATGTCCACGGCCATGCACCTGATCAAGGTCTACCCGGACGCGAAGATTCTCCTGCTGGAGAAAGAGTCTGGCCCGGCCCGCCACCAGACCGGCCACAACAGTGGCGTGATTCACGCTGGCGTGTACTACACCCCTGGCAGCCTCAAGGCGCGCTTCTGCCTGGAAGGCAACAAGGCCACCAAGGCCTTCTGCACCGAGCACGGCATTCGCTTCGATGAGTGCGGCAAGCTGCTGGTGGCCACCAACGACCTGGAAATGCAACGCATGAAGGCGTTGTGGCAGCGCACTGAGGCCAATGGCCTGGAGCGCTACTGGTTGTCGGCAGACGAGTTGCGCGAGCGCGAGCCCAATATCGTTGGCATGGGTGGCATCTTCGTGCCGTCCAGCGGCATCGTCAATTACGCGCAGGTGACCGCGGCCATGGGCGCCGAATTCCAGCGCGCAGGCGGTGAAATCCGCTATGGCGCTGAGGTGGTCGGCCTGCAGGAACAGGCCAGTGAAGTGATCGTGCGCACGCATGGCGACGAGTTCCGCAGCCGCTTCCTGGTGACCTGCTCGGGCCTGATGGCCGACCGCGTGGTGAGTATGCTGGGCTTGCGCACCGAGTTCGTCATTTGCCCGTTTCGCGGCGAGTACTACCTGCTGCCCAAGCAGCACAACCAGATCGTCAACCACCTGATCTACCCGATTCCCGACCCATCGATGCCGTTCCTGGGCGTGCACCTGACCCGCATGATCGACGGCACCGTCACTGTCGGCCCCAACGCGGTGCTGGCGATGAAGCGCGAGGGCTACCGCAAGACCGACGTCAGCCCAAGCGACCTGTTCCAGACCTTGACCACCCCAGGCATCCTCAAGGTGCTGGCGAAGAACTTCCGCCCGGGCCTGATCGAGATGAAAAACTCGTTGTTCAAGGGTGGCTACCTCAAGCAGGTGCAGAAGTACTGCCCGAGCATTACCAAGGCCGACCTCACGCCATACCCGGCCGGCGTGCGCGCCCAGGCGGTGTCGCGCGACGGCAAGCTGATCGACGACTTCCTGTTCGTCAATACCGCGCGCAGCGTCAACGTGTGCAACGCCCCGTCGCCAGCCGCAACCTCGGCCATTCCGATCGGCGCCTACATCGTCGACAAGGTGCGTGAGCAGGTCAGCCTGCAGGGCGGCAGCTTCCCCAAGGCAGACCTGGCTGCCAGCCAGCGGGCTGCCAGCTGACACCCGTGTAACACGTTCTGCGGTTTCATTTACTCAACCCGTACTGCCCTACTCACCATCTAGGGCAGGGCGGGCTTTTTCGCGCCTGCGTCGGTGACGTGCAGCCGGCGGCCCCTGCGTGGGCATGACAAAAACAACAAGGTAGCGCCATGCAAACCCACAAGAACAATTTGAGTCATGGATTGAAATCACGGCATGTCACCATGCTGTCCATTGCCGGCGTCATTGGCGCCGGCCTGTTTGTCGGCTCGGGTCGCGCCATCGCCGAAGCCGGGCCGGCCACCATCCTGGCCTATATCCTGGCGGGCGGCCTGGTAGTGCTGGTGATGCGTATGCTGGCGGAAATGGCCGTTGCATCGCCGGATACCGGGTCGTTCTCCACCTATGCCGACCTCGCCATCGGCAAGTGGGCCGGCTACACCATCGGTTGGTTGTACTGGTGGTTCTGGGTACTGATCATCCCCATCGAGGCCAACATTGCCGCCACCATCATCAATTCCTGGGTCCCGCAGCTGGAGATCTGGGTATTGTCGCTGGTGATCACCTTGCTGCTGACGGCCACCAACCTGTTCAGCGTGAAGAACTACGGCGAGTTCGAGTTCTGGTTGGCACTGGTGAAGGTGGGAGCCATCGTCAGCTTCATTGCACTTGGCGTTTGCGCCATTTTCGGCCTGCTGCCAGGTTCCGGCGTCAGCGGAGTTTCGCGCCTGTGGGATAGCGGCGGTTTCATGCCCAACGGCTTTGGTGCGGTGCTAAGTGCCATGCTGATCACCATGTTCTCGTTCCTTGGGGCCGAGGTGGTGACCATTGCCGCGGCCGAATCCGACGAGGCGGGCAAGCATATTTCCAAGGCCACCAATTCGGTGATCTGGCGGATCACCCTGTTCTATATCCTGTCGATCTTCATCGTCATCGCCCTGGTGCCGTGGACTGACCCACGCCTGGCTACCGAGGGTTCCTACGTCACGGTGCTCGATACCCTGGGCGTGCCGCATGCCAAGGCCATCATCGACTTCGTGGTGCTGACCTCGGTGACCAGCTGCCTCAACTCGTCGCTGTACACCGCCTCGCGCATGGTCTATTCGCTGAGCCGCCGCGGTGATGCCCCGGCCTGTGCCCAGGTGACCAGTCGCAGTGGCACGCCAGTGGTAGCAGTGCTGCTGTCTACCGGCGCAGCGTTCCTGGCAGTGATCGCCAATTACCTGGTGCCGGCCAAGGTGTTCGGCTTCCTGATGGCCAGTTCGGGCGCGATTGCCCTGCTGGTGTACCTGGTCATCGCCATTTCCCAACTGCGCCTGCGCCAGCGCCTGACCGCGCAAGGCAAGACCCTGGGCTATCGCATGTGGCTGTTCCCGTGGCTGACCTGGGGGGTAATCCTGTTCATCAGCAGCGTGCTGGTATTGATGCTGTTCCGTCCGGACCACCGCCTGGAAGTGGTATCGACCATGGTACTGGCGGTGTTGGTGGTGTGTTCCGGCCTGCTGGTCACCCGCCGCCGGGCGCGCGGGGTGGCTGTTGGCAGCGTGCAGCAGGGCGCCTGATTCGCTTGGTCTGAAGACAGGCAAGCAAGTCGCATCAGGCTGTGAGAGGATGTCCGCCATTACAGCCAGGACCCCGAACGCAGCCTGATGAAGACACCCAAAAGAATCGAACCCTTGATCGAAGACGGCCTGGTCGATGAAGTATTGCGGCCGTTGATGAGTGGCAAGGAAGCCTCCGTGTATGTGGTGCGCTGCGGCAGCCAGGTACGCTGCGCCAAGGTCTATAAAGAAGCCAACAAGCGCAGTTTCCGCCAGGCTGCCGAGTACCAGGAAGGCCGCAAGGTGCGTAACAGCCGCCAGGCCCGGGCTATGGCCAAGGGCAGCAAGTACGGCCGCAAAGAGGCCGAAGATGCCTGGCAGAACGCCGAGGTGGCAGCGCTGTTCCGTTTGGCCGGTGCTGGTGTGCGGGTGCCCAAACCCTATGACTTCCAGGACGGCGTGCTGTTGATGGAGCTGGTAACCGATGCCGACGGCGACGCGGCCCCGCGCCTGAACGACGTTCACCTTGAAGCCGAGGATGCCCGCGCCTTCCATGCCTTCGTCATCCGCCAGATTGTGTTGATGCTGTGTGCTGGCCTGGTACATGGCGACCTGTCCGAGTTCAACGTGCTGCTCGGCCCCGACGGGCCGGTGATCATCGATTTGCCTCAGGCAGTGGATGCGGCAGCCAACAACCATGCCTTCAGCATGTTGCAGCGCGACGTGGACAACATGGCCCACTATTTCGGGCGCTTTGCCCCGGAGCTGAAAAGCACGCGGTATGCGCAGGAAATGTGGGCGTTGTACGAGGCCGGTGATTTGCTTCCAGACAGCCCGTTGACTGGGGTGTTCGAAGATGACGAACATGAAGCCGACGTAACGGGTGTGATGCGCGAGATCGATGCGGCCCGCCTGGATGACGCCCGCCGGCGAGCGGCGCGTGCCGAGGCTGAGCATGGCCCTGCCAAGGCAGAGGAGCCGACGCCGCCCTGGCTTCAGTAAAGTGTTGCCTGTACCGGCCTCTTCGCGGGTAAACCCGCTCCCACAGGATTACCTCAGGTTTGAATACTGTGGGTTCCCTATGGAAGCTGGCTTGCCGGCTAAGGCCCGTGCAGGCTTATTGCTATTGATGCAAGACAATATCTCGTCATTTGCCCTTTTCACTGGCGCGCCACAGGCATAAGGTATACGCCGTTCAAATTCCCTGGAGCTGTCATGTCCAACCAATTCCCGTCCGTTCGCCCACGCCGCCTGCGCCAGAACGAGTCCCTGCGCACGATCTTCCAGGAAACCGAGTTCCGCCTTGAAGACCTGATCCTGCCGATCTTCGTCGAAGAAGGTATCGATGATTTCGTGCCGATCACCAGCATGCCCGGGGTCAACCGCATCCCTGAGAAACTGCTGGCCCAGGAAATCGAACGCTATGCCCGCGCCGGTATCAAGTCGGTGATGACATTTGGCGTGTCGCACAACCTGGACGCCGTTGGCAGCGATACCTGGAACGAAAACGGCCTGGTCGCACGCATGTCGCGCATCTGCAAGGACACCGTGCCGGAAATGGTGGTGATGTCCGACACCTGTTTCTGCGAATACACCAGCCATGGCCACTGCGGCGTGTTGCATGACCACGGCGTGGACAACGATGCCACCTTGGCCAACCTCGGCAAGCAGGCGGTCATCGCTGCTGCTGCCGGTGCCGACTTCATCGCCCCGTCGGCGGCGATGGACGGCCAGGTGCAGGCCATCCGCAGCGCGCTGGATGGTGCTGGCTTCCACGACACCGCGATCATGGCCTATTCAACCAAGTTCGCTTCGTCGCTGTATGGCCCGTTCCGTGAAGCCGGCGGCACCGCGCTGAAGGGCGACCGCAAGAGCTACCAGATGAACCCGATGAACCGCCGCGAAGCCGTGCGCGAGTCGCTGCTCGACGAGCAGGAAGGGGCGGATGTGCTGATGGTCAAGCCGGCCGGTGCCTACCTGGACGTGATCGCCGACATCCGCGCCGCCTCGCGCCTGCCACTGGCGGCGTACCAGGTAAGCGGCGAGTACGCGATGATCAAGTTCGGCGGCCTGGCCGGCGCCATCGATGAAGGCCGCGTGGTGCGTGAAAGCATTGGTGCGATCAAGCGTGCCGGTGCCGACTTGATCCTGACCTACTTCGCCATGGACCTGGCCCGCGAAGGTATCTGATCCTTCAAGGCATTCACAGGACCTGTAGGAGCGGCCTTGTGTCGCGATGGACTGCGCAGCAGCTCCGGCGATATATGCATCTGTGCTGAATCTTTGGGGCTGCGTCGAAGCCCATCGCGACACGAGGCCGCTCCTACAAGGGCCAGTACTTACAGCGCTGCCGCTTCCTGCAGGCTCATCGACTTGGTCTCCGGCGCCAGTACCAGCGACACTGCCAGCCCCAGCATGGTGATGGCGGTAGCCGCGAACATGGTGTTGGCAATGCCGAACTGCTCCAGCGAGATCGGCACCAGCCAGGTTCCGATGGCCGAGCTGAACGCCGCCAGCGAGGCACCCATGCCCACCGCGAAGGCGCGGATTTCAGTAGGGAACAGCTCGTTCGGGTAGACGAACTCCAGCACCTGAGCACCGCCGATGAACAGCGCGTAGGTGCCAAACAGCGACAGCACCACCCAACCCTGGGCATCCGGGAACATCCCCAGGCCCAGCAGCGCCAGCCCCGACCACAGGAAGCTGTGGATGATGATGGTGCGCCGGCCCAGGTAGTTGATCAGCCAGGTGGCGATGCAGCAGCCAATCACCAGGATCAAGGTGATGCCCATCGAGCCGTAGGCGGCCAGGTTACCGGTCAGCTTCAGCGCCTGGAACAGCTTGGGCACGAAGGCATACACGGCGAACAGCGGGATCACCGCGCAAGCCCAGAACATCACCACGAACAGGATACGCTTGCCGTAGCCGGCACGCAGGGCGTCGACGAACGACATGGCCTTGCCTGCAGCATTGTCGTCGCTGATGTTACGCAGCGAGAAGTCGCGGCCATACACCTTGCGGATCACCTGTTCGGCCTCTTTGCGCCGGCCTTTGCTCAGCAGCCAGCGCGGTGATTCCGGGGTGCCCAGGCGAGCCAGCAACAGCAGGCCGGCGATGATCGCCGGGCTGGCCATGACCGTACGCCATTGCTCGGGGCCGGCATCGGCCAGCATGAAGTTGCCGGCAATGTAGGCCAGCGCGGCGCCGACGAACCACAGCACGGTCAGCAGCGACAGCCGCGAGCCCCGCGATTTCTGCGGGATGAACTCGGTCAGCAGGGAGCCGGCAGCGGTGTATTCGATACCGACAGCCAGGCCGCACAGCAAGCGCAGCAGCGACAGGGCCAGCGGGTCTTGCACCCAGAGCATGGCCACGGATGACAGCATGACAATTGCCGGGGCCACGAAGAACAGCTTCTGTCGGCCCATGCGGTCGGTCAGCCAGCCGCCGAAGAAGCCACCGGCGAACACGCCGAGCAGGGCCATGGCGGCGACCATGCCTTGCCAGAAGCCGCTCAATTGCAGCGAAGCCGACATCGGAATGGTGGCTACGCCAATGATACTGAGGATATAGCCGACCATCACCCAGCCCAGCCCGGTACGCAGGGTGAGCAGTTGATGGAAGCTGTTGATTTCAACGTCGTCGATCATGACGGGTTGGGCAGTGGAACGCATGATTCTCTCTTGATCTATTGGTAATGCAACGCAAGGCAGGTGGCGGGCCTGGCAGCCCGCATGGTCAGACTTCCAGGCCGGCGCGGAACTGGCCCCACTTGAGCACCGAGTTCACGCCAATGGACAGGAACGGCTGCGGCGGGGTCTTGTTCGGCCCCGGTGACGACAGCAGGAAGTCGATGTGCTCGTTGCGCTCGCCAGCCAGCCAGTCGGCCAGCAACTTGCCGGTGGCGGTGCCACGGGTGATGCCCAGGCCATTGCAGCACAGTGCGCCGTACACGTTCGGCGCCAGTTGGCCGAAGAAGCCTTCGTGGTTTTCCGACAGGCAGATGGCACCGCTCCAGGAGTATTCGAACTCGACATTGCCGAGCATCGGGAAGCGCCGCTCGAACGACTTGCGGTGGGTGGGCAGGTGGCTCTGCAAGGCGTTTGCCCGAGGGCGGCCGTCGGGGTAGAAGTTGAAGCTGTTGCGGATCAGGATGCGGTTGTCGGCGGTGCGGCGCACGGTGCTGCCGAACGGGTGCGCGGGGATCACGCCCCACACGGGCTGGCCACCCAGGCGTGCCTGCTCTTCGGCAGTCAGCTGACGGCTGAGGCTGGCGTACAGGAAGGTTGGCAGCAAACGGCCCTTGAGGAAGCCGAACGCCGAGGCGAAGCCGTTGTTGGCCAGGATCAGCTTGTCGGTGACGATGGTGCCACGGTCGTGTACCAGGGTGATCTTGTCGCCCTGGTCGATCGAAGTGATCGGCGTGTTTTCGTACAGGGTGACGTTGGCCGGCAGGTGGTTGGCCAGGCCCTTGACCAGTGCCGATGGCTGCAGCAGCAGGGTGCCGGGGATGTGCAGGGCCTTCTTGTAGTACGAGGTGCCGATGTGCGCTGGCAGGTCCTGTTCGTCGATCAGGGTGGAGCTGCACCCGATCTTCTCCAGGCCACTGCGGTAGGCCTCGAGGATGGCGATGCCCTTGGCGCCGACAGCGGCCTGGTACTTGCCGGAGTCGGACATCTGGCAGTCGATGCCGTTGCGCTCGACGATATCGCGCAGGTAGTCCTGGCCGAGGGTGTTCAGGCGCAGGATCTTGGTCGCCGTGGTGACGTCGCCGATGTAGTCCTTGGCGCCAATGTCGTGCGGCACGTCAATGGCGAAGCCGGCGTTGCGGCCGGCGGAGCCGAAGCCGACTTCCTGGGCTTCGACCAGCACGATCTCTTCATTGGGGAAGTTCAACGCCATCTGGCGCGCCGCTGCCAAACCGGTCAAGCCAGCGCCGACGATGGTCCAGCGCGCTTCCTTGCGACCCGAATGGCCCGGGCGTGGCTGACGCTTGGGGCTGGTGTGGTACCAGCCCGGACGGGCGTCATCGCCAGGCAGCGAAGTTACTTTTTGCATTTATCTACTCCGGTTAACGAACTTGCACGCTTGCATGCCGCAGGTGGCACATCGGCCTTCGAGTGCGACATTTTGTCATTGTCTATCGACGTTATACAAATTGTCTACTATTCGTTTTTCCGGACTTGGTCTTTGTAGGCGCGGCACAAGGCCGCCCCTGCAGGATGCGCAAATGGGCTGGAATAGGCATGGAGGCGTGTGGGCTGCTGCGGCGGCACCCACACGTTGAGGGGTCAGCGCGGCATGTAGCCCCGCTGCCAGGAGCGCGGGATGAAACGCGACACCAGCGCCAGCACACAGGCCAGCGCACAGCTGCCGGCCAGTGCCTGCAGGCCCAGGTGTTGCTGCAGCCAGGCACCCAGGGCGGCACCCAGCAGCATGCCGGCCCAGGGCACCAGCTGCACCCGCCAGCCATTGCGCCGCTCGCCTAGCAGCCAGCGCCCCAGGCCACGGCCGAAGCGCGACAAGGCACCGGTGACGTAGGTCAGGCCGATGGGCAGGCCATTCACCTGCTCGACCACCGCGTTGATCATGCCCATGGCCAGGGTGGCGGCCAGCAACGCCGGGAAGGTGGCCGGCAACGGCCACGCCGCGGCGAAGGCCAGCAGTGCAGCGACGACCAACAGCACTGGCCAGGCCCGACGGTGGAAACCCCGCGCCAGCAGCACGCCCAACGCATTGCCAGCGACGAAGCCCAGTAGCGCGCCAGCCAGGCGCAGCACCAGGGCCAGGTTCGCTTCACTGATAGCCACCGCCAGGCGGGTGGTATTACCACTCATGAACGACACGAAATCGCCCAGCGCCAGCAGGCCGATCGCATCGGTCATACCGGCCAGCACCGACAGGCCGGCGACCAGGCCTAGGCCGACACGGCCACGCAGGATTTGCAGGCGCAGCCGCCTGGCCGTGCGCGCGGGGAGGGCGTTAGGCAGCATGTGCAGGCCTCAGCGCAGCAGTTGTTCGCGGGCCAGGGTACCTTTGATGGTGCGCTCAACCACATCGACCAGCACCATGGTCTGGTGGTCGACCTCGATGTTGAGCAGCTCGCCAGCCTGGTAATTGGCAAAGGTGGTTTGGCGCAGGGTTTCCGGGATCAGGTTGATGGTGATGAGGTTTTCATCAACGTCGGCGACAGTCAGGCTGCAGCCGTTTACCCCGATGAAGCCGCGCGGGAACACGTACTTGCCCCATTCCGGTGGCATGCGGAACTTGATGAATGCCCCTGTTTCCTTGATCGACAGCTCGACGATTTCGGCGGTGGTGGCAATGTGGCCGGCCATCAGGTGGCCGCCGACTTCGGCGTTCATCTTCGCCGAACGTTCAATGTTGACGCCTTGGCCGGCCTTGAAAAAACGCAGGTTGGTGCGTTCGAGGGTGGCGGTCATGGCGTCGAACTTGACCTGGGTGCCGTCGATTTCGGTGACTGACAGGCAGGTGCCTTCGACACTGACGCTGGCGCCAATCTTCAGCTCGTCGAGCAGTTGCGGGGTGAGGTCGATGGTGAACTGGTTGTGGCCCGGGTAAGTGGTCACATCAAGCAGAGGGCGGACGGCCTGGACGATGCCGGTGTACATGGAGTTGCTCCTGGGCACAAAAAAGAAATCACCCGAAAACTATGCCCGTAGAGCGGTAAAAGCAAGACCGGCCGCTGGTGTGGAGGCCGGCCAAAATCAGGTTCAGACATGCCCGCTGCTATTGACGATGCGTAGGCACAGTGCCTCGTACGGATCGAGGTTCACCATCAACCGCCCATCCTCGGTCAAGTCGCCTTCGACTGTCTCGTTGATCATGTCCACCACCGGCCCTGGCGTAAACCCAGTCAGCAGCAGCTCCTCGGCAATCACTTCCTGGCCAAAGTTCAGCGCACTGATCTGGATGCCGCGCCCGGCCGGCAGCTCGTGCACCATCACCAGCAACCCCGGGCTGGTCACCTCGGGCACCAGCACCTGGCGGCTGGTGGCAATGCCATAGGCCTGGCGCACGGCCAGCAGCTTCTTCACCTTGCTGGCGAACGAATCCGCATGTTCCAGTTGGCGGTCGAGGCTGCCGTAAAGCGCCCGGGCGCGGGGCATGCCACGCACCGACCTATCAGCCTGCGGGTCGAGCCCGGCCAGGTCGTAACCGCCGCGGTGAATCCAGCGGGTGTCGCCATCGGTCATCCGCTCTGCAACCAACTCGCCAGCCAGGGGCAGGGCGCCAACCAGGTCCCAGCCGGACAGCGCGACTACTCCCGGCTGCATGGCGTTGTACATGACCAGCAGCAGGTGCACCTTCTGGATCTGCTCGATCTCCCCTGCACCAATCTGTTCAAGATTGCGGATGCCCAGTGCCGCAGCGATCAGGCTGGCGGTGGTGCAGGCGATGCCGTTGGTGACAAAGCGCAAGTTGTACGGTGCATGTTCGCCCGATAGCCGCTCGTATATCTCTTCGCGAATGTGCTCACGCAGGATGCCGCCGGGCAGGGTCTGGCCCTTGTACAGGTACATGTCATGGACATGCAGGGTCCAGAAATGCACCAGTTCCACGGTCAGCTCGTCGTGGTTCTGCAGGGCATGGATCAGCGAGGCCGGGTCGATGCCGAAGGCGTGCATTTCCCTGAGCATCAGGCGCAGGAACTCGGTGTCGCCGGTCAGCAGCGCATGCTGGTAGGCCGGCCGGGTGATGAAGTCGTAGGACAGGTCGGCACCGCCCTTGGACATCTGTGCGATATCGTCGAGGGTCAGGTTCAGCTCCTGGAAGCTGAAGCCGCCGGCCTTGCGGATCATGCCGCCAAGCAACTGGTTACCGACGATCGACAGTGGGTGGCTTTCCGACCAGGCGGTGCCGCTGGCGCGTGTTTCCACGCCAAGAAAACCGTTGGCATCCAGGCGCAGGCCGCGAGCGCCCAGGCAGTCCAGGGCATGCAGGGCATCGCCAATGATCATCTGCTGGGCGGCGAAGGTTGGGTCCAGCCAGTTCAGCGACGGCTGGCCTTCCTTGAAGTAGTGCAGGTACACCCAGCGCCGGGCCTTGCCATCGACGCCGGTGATGGGCGCGGTGGCGCTCCAGTCGGTTTCCTTGACCCCCGGTTCGAAGAAGATCACCCGCTGCAGTTGGCCAACGATGTAGTGGCGGGCCTTGAGCTCGTCGCACTGGGCGGGCAGCAGGTTGACCGCATCGCGGCCGGCGGGCACGTCGGGCAGCAGTGGCCAGTCCTCCTCGCGGATTTCGACCATGTGGTAAAGCCCCGGGTAGGGCCCGTGGGCCATCTCGGCCAGGCGGAAGTCGGCGCCCTTGCCGGTGTGCGAGGGGATCAGGTCGTCGATGGTCACGGCGTTGTGCGCGGCGGCCATGCGGCTCATCTGGATCAGCTCCTGCTCGCTGCCATACAGCGGGTCGATATCGAAGCTGATGCGGTCGAAGTTGCCGTCCACGCTGGGGGTGAGCTCGCGGCCGCGGATGCCGCCAGACAATTTGATCGGGCCGGTGTGCAGGCCCTGGATGCCGATCTCCGACAGGCGCTTCCACAGCGCTTCGTGGGCCAGGGCAGCGAGTACCGAGCAGCCTTCGGGGGCGATGATGGCGTCGGGGTAGACCGTCAGCCACACCGAGGCGATTTCGGTGGCGCGGCGGGGCTGGGCTTCGGCGTAGGGCTGCTGCCACAGGCGCGATTGGCCCGAGTAAAGGCTGGCACGTTCCTGGGAAGCCTTGAGCATGGCACGGTCTTCAAGCCATTTGACGTATGACGGGTCGGGTTGGGTCATTTCGCGTCCTCTTTGCGTGTCGGCACCGGCTCAGGTTATGACGGCTGTGGCGGCTGATCGTTCGGCTTGAGAATGGTTTTGGCTTCTTCGCGGGCATGCCCGCTCCCACAGGATCTCCACACACGTTGTGAGCGGTGAAATACCTGTGGGAGCGGCCGCGCCCGCGAAGAAGCCAACGCTGATCAAGGCTTGCGAATAGGGTTGCGGGCCGCCTCGCGCAAGCTCTCCAGCAAATCCAGCACCGCCCCCTCTATATGTGGCTCATCCCGCCAGCACATGCCAATCGAGCCTTCCGCCTCCAGCTCGAAGTCCAGCCGCCGCAGCAACCCGCGCCCATGGAAGTGCTCGGCCACTCGCCCCGACGCCACCGACAGCATGTCGCTGTTCTGCATCAACCACAGGTTGGCCATGAGCGATGACGATTCGATACGGCAGGGCAGCGGCTTGCGCCCGGCATTGGTCAGTGCGGTATCGAGGCGGTTGCGAATCGGCGTGGCCGGCGGCCACAGCAGCCAGTCGTACTGATACAGGTCGTCCCAGCTCAGGCCCGTGCGCCCGGCCAGTGGGTGGTCGGGGCGGGCGACCACCTGCATCGGCTCACGGAACAGCATCTCGCTGTGCAGGGCCTGGCTCGGCTGGTAGTTGTCGACACGCCCGACCACCACATCCAGTTGGCCCAGTTGCAGGCGTTCGAGCAGCACGTTCATCGTGCTTTCCTGCAACGTTACATGTGCTTTCGGGTGTTTTTCCAGGAAGTACAGGATGGCATCCGGCACCAGGCTCGGCGCCGAGGCCGGTGAAGTGCCGATAGCCACGTTCGGCGTGTTGCCTTCGCGCAGGGCATCCAGGTTGCTCTGCGCCCGCTCCATTTCACTGAGGATGCGCCGCGCATGGTTGACCAGCAGGGTGCCCTCGGCGGTCGGCCGCAGGCCGCGGGCGTGGCGCTCGAACAGCAGGGCACCAGCGTCTTCCTCCAGCTCCTTGAGGAACTTCGACAGCCCCGGCTGGGTGGTGTAGGCCTGCCGCGCGGTGTCGCTGAGGTTGCCGGTTTCGGCCAGCGTCACCAGCAGTTGCAGGTGCCGTGGGCGCAGGCGGCGGGTCCAGTGCATGGTGTATCTCCCATCATCTTTTTCATATGGCTGCATATGAAAATATCATTTTTTTTGTATGGAGAGCGGGCGTTTAATCGGTCTCACAACGGGGCGCTGCCATTGCCATTCGCCCCTTCACAGCCCACCACAGGTGAAGCGATGAATAACAACGACAACATCGGCAAGGCCCGCGCCGACTTCTATCAACGCATCGACAGCCAGGCGCTGTTCCCGCTGTGGGAGCAACTGCACAACCTGGTGCCGCCGCAGCCCACCACCACCTGTGTGCCGGCCCTGTGGCGTTTCAGCGAAGTGCGCCCGTACCTCATGGAAGCTGGCCAGCTGATCAGCGCCGAAGAGGCGGTGCGCCGGGTGCTGGTGCTGGAGAACCCGGGCATTCGCGGCCAGGCATCGATCACCCCCAGCCTATATGCCGGCCTGCAACTGATCTTGCCGGGCGAGATTGCCCCCAGCCACCGCCACAGCCAGTCGGCGCTGCGTTTCGTGGTCGAAGGCAAGGGCGCCTACACCGCGGTGGACGGCGAACGCACCACCATGCACCCGGGTGACTTCATCATCACCCCATCCTGGACCTGGCATGACCACGGCAACCCGAGCGAAGCCGAAGGCGGCGAGCCGGTGATCTGGCTCGACGGGCTGGACATACCCACCGTGCGTTTCTATGGCGCCGGTTTCGCCGAAAATTACCCAGAGGCCGTGCAGCCAGTCAGCCGCCCGGAAGGCAACAGCCTGGCCCGCTACGGCGCCAACATGCTGCCGCTGCGCCACGAGGTGCACGATGGCACCTCGCCGATCTTCAGCTACCCCTATGCCCGCACCCGTGAAGCCCTGGCCAAGCTTGAGCAGCAGGGCGAGGTGGATGCCTGGGACGGCGTCAAGCTGCGTTACGTCAACCCGGCCACCGGCGGCTGGGCCATGCCCACCATCGGCACCTGCATGCAGCTGCTGCCGCGCGGCTTTGTCGGCAAGACCGCCCGTTGCACCGACGCTACCGTGTACTCGGTGGTCGAGGGGCGCGGCCGCGCCAATATCGGCGGGCAGACGTTCCACTTCGAACCCAAGGACACCTTCGTGGTGCCGAGTTGGGCGCCGTTGAGCCTGCAGGCCGACGACGAGTGTGTGCTGTTCAGCTATTCCGACCGGCCGGTACAGGAGGCCCTCGGCCTGCTGCGCGAAGCCCGCGAACACCATTGATCCAAGGAACCCCTGCCATGACTTACCTGTTCGAACCTGCCGCCGTCACCAGCCTGCCGATTGCCGGCAGCGACCAGCGCTACCCGGTACGCCGCGTGTACTGCGTGGGCCGCAACTACGCCGCCCACGCCCGTGAAATGGGCTTCGACCCCGACCGCGAGCCGCCGTTCTTCTTCTGCAAACCGGCTGATGCCGTGGTGCCAGTGGCCAACGGCCAGACCCTGGAGCTGCCGTACCCGGAAGAAACCAGCAACTACCACTACGAAATCGAGCTGGTTGCGGCCATCGGCAAAGGCGGGCGTAACATTCCACTGGAGCAGGCCAACGAACATGTTTTCGGTTACGCCGTGGGCCTGGACATGACCCGCCGTGACCTGCAGATGAAAATGCGCGAAATGGGCCGCCCGTGGGAGATCGGCAAGGCCTTTGATGCCTCGGCGCCAATCGCGCCGCTGTACCCGGCCAGCCAGGTCGGCCACCCGGCGCAGGCGGGCATCTGGCTGCAGGTCGAAGGCCAGGACCGACAGCGCAGCGACATCGACAAGCTGATCTGGTCGGTGCCGGAAACCATTGCCTACCTGTCGCGCTTCTTCGAGCTGCAGCCGGGTGACCTGATCATGACCGGTACCCCGGAAGGCGTCGGCCCGGTCGTGGCCGGGGAGCTGATGGTTGGCGGCGTCGATGGCCTGGGCGAGATCCACGTCCGCGTCATCTGATTGCCCTGGGCCGGCGCAGTCGGCCCTTCCTCCCGGTTTTACACGTGGCCCGCGCCTGGCGCCGGCCCGGAGGTTTCGCTCATGTCTTCCACCGACAAAAACAATACCGTGGATGTACAAGCCTTTATCGATAGCCAACCGGTTGCCCGCTTCCAGTGGCGCATCCTGCTGCTGTGTTTTCTGGTCACGGCCATCGATGGCCTGGACACGGCTGCCATCGGTTTCATTGCGCCCGCCTTGCGTGAGCACTGGCAGATTGGCGCTGCCGCACTCGGCCCGGTGCTGGGTGCCGCGCTGATCGGCTTGATGCTCGGCGCTTTCATGGCCGGGCCGCTGGCCGACCGTTTTGGCCGCAAGCGCGTGCTGCTGCTGTCGGTGGCCTGCTTCGGCGTGTTCAGCCTGGCTGCGGCCTTCGCTCAGGACCTGCACAGCCTGGCACTGCTGCGCCTGCTCACCGGGCTGGGGTTGGGTGGGGCGATGCCCAACGCCATTACCCTCACCTCCGAATACTGCCCGCAACGCCGTCGCTCGCTGATGGTGACCGGCATGTTCTGCGGCTTCACCCTGGGCTCGGCGTTGGGCGGGGTGGTCGCTGCGCAGCTGTTACCGGTGTTCGGCTGGCGCAGCGTGCTGGCCCTGGGTGGCGTGCTGCCCTTGGCGCTGCTGCCGTTACTGATGCTGGCACTGCCCGAGTCGGTGCGCTTTCTGGCGCGGCGCAATCCGGGCGATAGCAAGGCGCTCGCCATCCTGCAGCGCATCGGTGCACTGCCAGCTGGCTGCCAGGGCTTGCGCATTGACGACGTGGTCGAGGGCCATTCGCCAGTGCGGCAGATTCTTGCCGCGCCATTGCGCCGCGGCACCTTGGCGCTGTGGCTGGCGTTCTTCATGAGCCTGCTGATCATCTACGGCATGACCAACTGGCTACCGCTGCTGGTCAAGGACACCGGCCTCAGCCTGAGCCAGGCGGCGTTGATCAGCGCACTGTTCCAGATCGGCGGCACCCTTGGCGCGCTGTGCCTGGGCGCGGCCATGGACCGCTTCGACCCACACCACGTTCTGGTGCTGGCCTTGCTGGGCGGTGCGGCGTGCCTGTTTGCCATCGGCCAGAGCCAGGGTGACTACGCACTGCTGGGCCTGAGCGTGGCCGGCATGGGCTTTTGCATCAGTGGCTCGCAGGTGGGCGCCAATGCCCTGGCTGCGGCGTTCTACCCCACCAGCAGCCGCGCCACCGGCGTTAGCTGGGCGCACGGGGTAGGGCGCATCGGTTCGGTGTGCGGCACTTTCGGCGGCGCGCTGTTGATGGATGCCGGGCTGTCCTTCGAGGTGCTGTTCGGCGTGCTCATGTTGCCCGCCGTGCTGGCCGCCGCGGCGATCTACTTCAAGGGCGTGCGGCCTGCCACCGCGCTGCGCGCCAACACCCACATCACGCTCTGATCGAGCAGGACCATTGCCATGCAGCTCTACAGCTTTTTCAACAGTTCCACTTCGTACCGGGTGCGTATCGCCCTGGCCCTCAAAGGCCTGGAGGTGGACTACCACGGCGTCAACCTGCGCGCTGGCGAACAGCGCCAGGCGCAGCACCGTGAGCTCAGCCCGATTGGCGGCGTACCGGTACTGGTGGGCGACGATGGCGTCAGCCTGACCCAGTCGCTGGCCATCATCGATTACCTCGACGCCCGGTACCCCCAGGCGCCGCTGCTGCCCAGCGAACCTTTGCTGCGTGCCCGGGTGCTGGAGGTAGCGCAACTGATTGCCTGCGACATCCACCCGCTGAACAACCTGCGCGTGCTCGGTTACCTGCAACGTGTGCTGGAGGTGGGGCCAGAAGAAAAAGACCGCTGGTACGCGCACTGGGTTGCCGAGGGTTTGGCCGCGCTCGAAGCCTTGCTGCAACGCCATGGCGATGGCCCGTATTGCTTCGGCGCACAGCCAACCCTGGCCGACTGTTGCCTGGTGCCGCAGGTGGCCAATGCCGAGCGCATGGGCTGTGACCTGCAGGCATACCCGCGGGTGTTGGCGGTGTACGACCACTGCCAGGCGCAACCGGCCTTCCAGCGTGCCGCACCGGGCCGCCAACCCGACTTCATCCAATAAGAAACGCAGCCTGCACGGAGACCCCAACCATGACTGCCAAACAACAGAAAATCATCATCGTCGGCGGCGGCATCGGTGGCCTCGCCGCCGCCCAGGCCCTGACCGCCCAAGGTATCCAGGTGCTGCTGCTGGAGCAGGCCGACCATATCGGTGAAATCGGAGCCGGCATTCAGCTTGGCCCAAATGCCTATGCCGCACTGGATGCCCTGGGCGTTGGCGATGCGGCGCGCAACCGCTCGGTGTTCACTGACCACCTGATCATGATGGACGCCATCGATGCCCACGAAGTGGGGCGCATCGAAGTGGGTGAGCGCTTCCGCCAGCGTTTCGGCAACCCCTACGGCGTGATCCACCGCGCCGACATTCACCTGTCGATTCTTGAGGCCGTGCAGCAGAACCCGCTGATTCGTTTCCAGACCTCGACCCATATCGCCGGTATGGAAATGGACGACCAGGGTGTAACCCTGACCGACACCAAGGGCAACCGCTACCAGGCCGATGCGGTGATTGGCTGTGACGGCGTCAAGTCGGTGGTCCGCGAGCGCATGGTCGGCGACCCGGCACGGGTCACCGGGCATGTGGTGTACCGCGCCGTGGTGGACGTGCAGAACATGCCCGAGGACCTGCGCGTCAACGCGCCGATGCTGTGGGCCGGCCCACGCTGCCACCTGGTGCATTACCCCCTGCGTGGCGGCCAGCAGTACAACCTGGTGGTGACCTTCCACAGCCGTAACGAGGAGCAGTGGGGCGTGACCGATGGCAGCAAGGAAGAAGTGCTGTCGTACTTCGAAGGCATCCACGAGCGGCCGCGGCAGATGCTAGACCGGCCGACCTCCTGGCGCCGCTGGGCTACCGCCGACCGTGACCCGGTGGAGCAGTGGGGCGAAGGGCGGGCCACCTTGCTGGGTGATGCCGCGCACCCGATGACCCAGTACCTGGCCCAGGGCGCGTGCATGGCGCTGGAGGATGCCGTGGTGCTGGGGCAGGCGGTGAAAGCCTGTGAGCACGACTTGCAGGCGGCGTTCCGTTTGTACGAGTCGATCCGCATTCCGCGTACGGCGCGGGTACTGTGGTCGGCGCGGGAAATGGGCCGGCTTTATCATGCCAAGGGGGTTGAGCGGCTGGTGCGCAACCAGCTGTGGGAAGGGCGTTCGCAGGAGCAGTTCTATGATGCGGTGCAGTGGTTGTATGGCTGGAACATCGATACCTGCCTGAAGCACTGAACCTGCACCGGCCACTTCGAGGCGGTTCGGCGCCCCGATAAACCCGCGAAGTGGCCGGTCCTGCAATCAGCCTTCCACACCCAGCAGCTGGTCAATCCGCCCGGCAAACCGCTGCAACGCCGGCAGGTACTTCACCACCGCCTGCTCGATGCTCATCGCCTTGGCCACATACACCAGGTTCAAGCACCCCAACAGCCGCTCGCCAGCCCGCAACGGCACGGCAATCGAGGCAATCTTCTCTTCCTGGTTCCAAGCCATGAAGTTCTCTGCATACCCCCGGTTACGCACCTTGCGCAGCAAATTGTCGAGCGCCACAGGGTCACGTGCCAGTCGATATTCGGCCCCTTCGCGGCTGGCCAGCAGGGCGATGATCTGCTCCCGTTCGGCCTGATCACAGAACGCCAGGTAAGCCTGCCCGGTAGCCGTCTCCAGTAGCGGCAGCCGGCGCCCGACCATGGAGCGGTGGAACGACAAGCGGCTGAAGCGGTGCGTGGTCTCGCGCACCACCATGGCATCGACATCCAGGGTGCTGATGTCGGTCGGCCACACCACTTCCTGCAACAGCTCGGCAAGTAGCGGCGCCGCCGTGGCGCTGATCCACTGTTCATCGCGAAAACCTTCGCTCAGCTCACGCACCTTGAGGGTCAGGCGGAAGCTGTCGTCGGACTCGCTGCGCCGCACATACCCTTCCTCCTGCAAGGTCTCCAGCAGGCGCCGCACGGTGGTGCGATGCAGGCCGGTGAGTTCGGCCAGGCGGCCAGGGCTGGCGCCCCCATCGAGGCGATTGAGGGCATTGAGCAAGGCCAGGCCGCGGCTTAGCCCGCGCACGGTCTTGTAGTCGGAGTCTCGGTCGATATTCACGAAAAACCCTTATAAAACAATGATGTGCACTAAGTGCACGCGCAAGCGGTTTTTCATTGTAGGGCAAACGGCGCCATTCCTATACTCGCTGCAACAACTACAAATGCCCTGACAGGGGAATACACCATGCGCCATGCCTGCCTGCCGTCCTTACCCATTGCCTGCGCTCTATCTCCCCGAAGCGTAGCAACGTTCCGCTAACGCCCGAACCAGCCAAAACGCCCATTCACTGCCTTGCGCCTGCCTGCGCGAGGGCGGTACCGGCTTGCCTGGAGTTTCCGGGAGCGCCGTCGGGCAGTGCCGAGGATTACCACAATGAACACGCCACAAGCAGATCACATTCAGGCCGATTACACCGCAGACGTGGTGGTCATCGGCGCCGGCCCGGTCGGGCTGGCAATTGCCAACTACCTGGGCCAGGCCGGGGTGCAGGTACTGCAGATCGAGAAGCTCGACCAGTTGATCGACTACCCGCGCGCCATCGGCATCGACGACGAGTCGCTGCGCACCGTGCAGGCCATCGGCCTGGTCGAGCAGGTGCTGCCGCACACCACACCGTGGCACGCTATGCGCTTTCTGACCCCCAAGGGCCGTTGCTTCGCCGATATCCAGCCGATGACCGACGAGTTCGGCTGGTCGCGGCGCAACGCCTTCATCCAGCCGCAGGTCGATGCTGTGCTGTATCGGGGCCTGGGGCGCTTTGCCAACGTACGTACGCTGTTCTCGCGCGACGTGGTGGAGTTCCAGCAGGACGAGCACGGCGTAAGCCTGCGCATGAACGGCCCCGAGGGCCGCCTGGAGAGCGTGCGCGCCCGTTACCTGGTGGCCTGCGATGGCGGCAACAGCCTGATCCGCCGTACCCTGGATATCTCCTTCGAAGGCAAGACCGCGCCCAACCAGTGGATCGTGATCGACATCGCCAACGACCCGCTGGGCACGCCGAACGTGTACCTGTGTTGCGACCCGGTGCGGCCCTATGTGTCTGCCGCATTGCCCCACGGCGTGCGCCGCTTCGAGTTCATGGTGATGCCGGGCGAGACCGAAGCCGAGCTGAGCAAACCCGAAAACCTGCGCAAGCTGCTGGGCAAGGTGCTGCCCGACCCGGAGCGGGTCGAGCTGATCCGCAAGCGCGTGTACACCCACAACGCCCGCCTGGCCGGCCGGTTCCGGGTCAAGCGGGTGCTGCTGGCCGGCGATGCTGCGCACATCATGCCGGTGTGGCAGGGCCAGGGTTACAACAGCGGCATGCGCGACGCCAGCAACCTCGGCTGGAAGCTGGCGCTGGTGGCCAAAGGCCTGGCCGGCGAAGCGCTGCTCGACACCTACGAGCAGGAGCGTCGCGACCATGCCAAGGCGATGATCGACCTGTCAGTGTTGGCCGGCCATGTGCTGGCGCCGCCGAAACGCTGGCAAGGCACCTTGCGTGACGGTGTCTCCTGGGCGTTGAACTACCTGCCGGCGGTCAAACGCTACTTCCTCGAAATGCGTTTCAAACCCATGCCGCAGTACGCCAAAGGTGCATTGGTAGATGGCCAGGGCGGCAAGGCCAGCCCGGTCGGGCGCATGTTCATCCAGCCCAAGGTGGTGACCGAAACAGGTGAAACCCGCCTGCTCGATGATGTGATCGGCAGCAACTTTGCCTTTATCGCCTGGGGCAACGACCCGCAGTGGGGCTTGAGCGCCGCGCAGGTTGAAGCCTGGCGAGCACTGGGGGCCTGCTTTATCCAGGTGCTGCCGGAAGTACAACTAAAGGCCGGGCGCGAAGTACCGGACGGGGTGATCCGCGTGGGCGACTGCACTGGCCGCCTCAAGGACTGGTTCGGCCGCTACCCGGTGTCCATCGCGCTGCTGCGCCCGGACCGTTTCGTCGGTGCCGTGGCCATTCCTCAAACCATCGGCCAGGCCAGTGACGCACTGCTGCAAGCGTTGGCTGCCCAGCCCCAGGCAACCCAGCAGGCGCCACTGGCGTCCAGGGTGGCCTGAGATGAGCGCTTATCTGCACTGCCTCTCGCATACCCCCTTGGTGGGCTATGTCGACCCACCGCAAGCCGTACTGGCGGAGGTAGACGAGGTGATCGGCGCCGCGCGTGCGCGCATCGCCGCCTTCGACCCAGAGCTGGTGTTCCTGTTTGCACCGGACCACTACAACGGCTTTTTCTATGACGTGATGCCGGCGTTCTGCATCGGCATGGGCGCCACTGCCATTGGCGACTTCAACAGCGCCGCTGGCCCGCTCGACGTGCCCCGCGGTATCGCCGAAGCCTGCGCCAGCGCGGTGCTGGCAGCGGGGGTGGACGCTGCCGTGTCGTACCGCATGCAGGTCGACCATGGCTTTGCCCAGCCGCTGGAGCTGCTGCTCGGCGGCCTGGCCGCCAAGCCGGTTATTCCGGTGTTCATCAACAGCGTGGCGGTGCCGCTGCCAGGCTTCGACCGCGCCCGCCTGCTCGGTGAAGCCATTGGCCGCTTCGCCCGTGCCAGCGGCAAGCGGGTGCTGTTCCTCGGCTCCGGCGGCCTGTCGCACCAGCCGCCAGTGCCGGAGCTGGCACAGGTCGATGCACGCATGGCCGACCGCCTGATGGGCAGTGGGCGCGACCTGCCGGCCAACGAGCGGCAGGCACGGCAACAGCGGGTAATCAGTGCCGCCGAAGGCTTTGTGCGCGACCAGCACACCCTGCACCCGCTCAACCCGGGCTGGGACAACCACTTTCTCGACCTGCTGGAGCAACGCCGCTACGGCGAGCTCGATGGCATGGCCAACGCCGAGCTGTCAGCGCTGGCGGGCAAGTCGACCCACGAGGTCAAGGCCTGGGTGGCGGCGTTTGCCGCGCTCGGGGCGTTTGGTGCTTACCAGGCCAGCGCGCGTTACTACCGGCCAATCCCTGAATGGATCGCCGGCTTTGGCTCGCTCAGCGCCCAATCCCTTACTTGATGAACGGAGAACAACCCTCATGAGCCATACCCCGCTCAACGAAGCCGACAGCAGCCGTTTCGCCCGCATCCGCGAAGGCGAACTGGACCTGCAACTGCACTACAACGACCTTGGCGCAGGCGCCGAAACCGTGGTCATGCTGCATGGCTCCGGGCCCGGCGCCAGTGGCTGGGCCAACTTCAGCCGCAACCTCGAACCGCTGCTGGCTGCCGGCTACCGTGTAGTGCTGATGGACTGCCCAGGCTGGAGCAAGAGCGACCCGATCGTCTGCCGTGGTTCGCGCTCCGACCTCAATGCCACCGCGCTCAAGGGCCTGCTCGACGTGCTGGGGCTGGAGCGTGTGCACATTCTCGGCAACTCCATGGGCGGCCACAGTGCCGTGGCCTTTGCCCTTAACCACCCCGAGCGGGTCGGCAAGCTGGTGCTGATGGGGGGCGGCACCGGTGGTGCGAGCCCGTTCGTGCCCATGCCTACCGAGGGCATCAAGTTGCTCAATGGCCTGTACCGCGAGCCGACCATCGACAACCTGAAGAAGATGATGAACGTCTTCGTCTACGACCCCAGCGACCTCACCGAGGAGCTGTTCCAGACCCGCTTGGCCAATATGCTCAGCCGTCGTGACCACCTGGACAATTTCGTTGCCAGCCTGGCTGCCAACCCGCGCCAGTTCCCCGACTTCAGCCCGCGCCTGCACGAAATTCGCGCCCGCAGCCTGATCGTCTGGGGCCGCAACGACCGCTTCGTGCCGATGGACGCCGGCCTGCGCCTGCTGGCCGGTATCCCCGATGCGGCCTTGCATGTGTTCAACAACTGCGGCCACTGGGCCCAGTGGGAACACGCCGACACCTTCAACCGCCTGGTGCTGGACTTCCTCCAGCATTGATTCGAGGTAGCGATCATGACCATCGATACACAAACCCTTGAGCGCCTGGCCGCCGACCTGCGCCGCGCTCAACAGCAGGGCGAGGCCATTGCGCCGTTGCGCGAAGCCATCGGCGCGGAAAACGCCGCCGCGGCCTACACCATCCAGCGCCTGAACGTTGCTCACGGCCTGGCCGCTGGCCGGCGCCTGGTGGGTCGCAAGATCGGCCTGACCAACCCCAAGGTGCAGGCCCAGCTGGGCGTAGACCAGCCTGACTTCGGTAGCCTGTTCGCCGACATGTGCTACGGCGACAACGAAAGCGTGCCCTTTGCCAGCGTGATGCAGCCAAAGATCGAGGCCGAAATCGCCCTGGTACTGGCCCATGACCTGCCCAGTGCACAAACCACCTTCGCCGATGTGCTGGCGGCCACGGGGTATGTGCTGCCCGCGCTGGAAATCGTCGGCAGCCGTATTCAGGGCTGGAACATCCGCTTCGCCGACACCGTGGCCGACAACGCTTCCAGCGGCTGCTTCGTGCTCGGCGGCCCGGCCCGCCGGCTGCACGACCTCGACTTGCGTGGTGCGGCCATGCGCATGACCCGCAATGGTGAACTGGCTTCCAGTGGCAGTGGCGCCGAGTGCCTGGGCCACCCGCTCAATGCAGCGGTATGGCTGGCCCGCACCATGGCCCGCCTGGGCGAACCGCTGCGCGCCGGCGACATCATCCTCACCGGTGCCCTCGGGCCAATGGTGGCGGTGGCGCCGGGTGACCATTTCGAAGCCGAGATCGACGGCCTGGGCCGTGTCGGCGTGACCTTCAGCGGCGAATGACGGAGAGCCCCATGAGCCACAAACGTAAAGTCGCCATCATCGGTTCCGGCAACATCGGCACCGACCTGATGATCAAGATAATGCGCAACGCCCAACACCTGGAAATGGCGGCGATGGTCGGCATCGACCCGGCCTCCGATGGCCTGGCCCGCGCTGCCCGGCTGGGCGTGGCCACCACCCACGAAGGGGTAGAAGGGCTGACGCGCCTGCCGGCATTCAGCGATATCGATTTCGTTTTCGATGCCACCAGCGCTGGCGCCCACGTGAAGAACGACGCGCTGTTACGCAGGCACAAGGCAGACCTGCGGGTGATCGACCTGACCCCGGCGGCCATCGGCCCGTACTGCGTGCCAGTGGTGAACCTGGAGCAGCACCTGCAGGCGCCGAACGTGAACATGGTCACCTGTGGTGGCCAGGCGACCATCCCGATGGTTGCGGCGGTGTCGCGGGTGGCCAAGGTGCACTATGCCGAGATCGTTGCTTCGATCGCCTCGAAGTCCGCCGGGCCCGGCACGCGCGCCAACATCGACGAGTTCACCGAAACCACCAGCAAGGCCATCGAAGTGATCGGAGGCGCGGCCAAGGGCAAGGCGATCATCATCATGAACCCAGCCGAGCCGCCACTGATGATGCGCGACACCGTGTACGTGCTCAGCGAGGCCGCCGACCAGCAGCAGGTGGCGGCCAGCATCGAGGAAATGGCCGCCGCCGTGCAGGCCTACGTGCCGGGCTACCGCCTGAAGCAACGGGTGCAGTTCGAGGTGATCCCGCCTGAAGCCCCCTTGAACATCCCGGGCCACGGCCGCTTCAGTGGGTTGAAAACCTCGGTGTTCCTTGAAGTCGAAGGCGCCGCCCATTACCTGCCGGCCTATGCCGGCAACCTCGACATCATGACTTCTGCTGCGCTGGCCACCGCCGAGCGCATGGCACTGGCGATGGGAGCCCCGGCATGAACGGCAAACAACTGTATATCTCCGACGTGACCCTGCGCGATGGCATGCATGCCATCCGCCATCAGTACTCACTGGATGACGTGCGCGCCATTGCCAGCGCCCTGGACCGGGCCAAGGTGGACTCCATCGAAGTGGCCCATGGCGATGGCCTGCAGGGCTCCAGTTTCAATTACGGCTTCGGTGCCCACACCGACCTCGAATGGATCGAAGCAGCCGCCGACGCGGTCAGCCACGCCAAGATCGCCACGCTGCTGCTGCCAGGGATCGGCACCCTCCATGACTTGAAGAACGCCTACAACGCCGGTGCCCGCATCGTCCGCGTCGCCACCCACTGTACCGAGGCCGACGTGTCGCGCCAGCACATCGAATATGCCCGCGAGCTGGGCATGGACACGGTTGGCTTCCTGATGATGAGCCATATGCAAACCCCGGAAGGCCTGGCCGGGCAGGCCAAGCTGATGGAGGGCTACGGCGCCACCTGCATCTATGTGGTGGACTCGGGTGGGGCGATGAACATGGATGACATCCGTGCGCGCTTCCGTGCGGTCAAGGCGGTGCTCGACCCGGCGACCCACACCGGCATCCATGCGCACCACAACCTCAGCCTTGGCGTAGCCAACTCCATCGCCGCGGTGGAGGAGGGTTGCGACCGTATCGACGCCAGTCTCGCCGGCATGGGCGCGGGGGCAGGAAACGCGCCGCTGGAGGTGTTCATCGCCGCTGCCGACAAGCTCGGCTGGCAGCACGGCACCGACCTGTATGCGCTGATGGATGCCGCCGACGACCTGGTGCGCCCGCTGCAGGACCGCCCTGTACGGGTGGACCGCGAAACCTTGGCACTGGGCTACGCCGGGGTGTACTCCAGTTTCCTGCGGCATGCCGAAGTGGCGGCAGCGCGGTACGGCATCAAGGCGGTGGACATCCTGGTGGAGCTGGGCAAGCGGCGCATGGTCGGCGGCCAGGAAGACATGATCGTCGACGTCGCCCTGGACCTGCTCAAGCGCTGAAAGGCCACTAGCTGAACGATTGACGCGTTCATGTGTGGGAGCGGCCTTGTGTCGCGAAAGGGCTGCGAAGCAGCCCCAGGGTCTCAGCGCAAATGCACGAATTGCTGGGGCTGCTGCGCAGCCCTTTCGCGACACAAGGCCGCTCCCACAAGGGCCAGCGCAAGCCTAGGAATGGCCAGCGATTGGGGCGCAATGCGCCCCCTCGGTAAACGACCCACTACAAAAACAATACGGGTGACCCCATGACAATTTCTGCAAGTAACCCGCCTCGCGCAGCCATTACCATCGGCTTGTGCTTTCTTGTCGCCTTGCTTGAAGGCCTCGACCTGCAAGCCGCCGGCATCGCCGCGCCGGGCATGGCCGTTGCCTTCAGCCTGGGCAAGCTGCAAATGGGCTGGGTGTTCAGTGCCGGCATTATCGGCCTGCTGCCAGGTGCGCTGGTCGGCGGCTGGCTGGCCGACCGCATAGGCCGCAAGCGTGTACTGATCGGCTCGGTAGCATTGTTCGGCCTGTTTTCTCTGGCCACTGCCCATGCCTGGAGCCTGCCCAGCCTGTTGCTGGCGCGCCTGTTCACAGGTGTAGGCCTGGGCGCGGCACTGCCCAACCTGATCGCCCTCTGCTCCGAAGCGGCAGGCCAGCGCCTGCGCGGCAGCGCGGTCAGCCTGATGTACTGTGGTGTGCCGTTGGGCGCCGCGTTGGCGGCAGGGATCGGCATTGCCGGCTATACCGCCGACTGGCAGCGGGTATTCCAGGTTGGTGGCGCCGGGCCACTGCTGATCCTGCCGCTTCTGGCGCGGTACCTGCCCGAATCGAAGCAGTTCCGTGCCACGCTGCAGGCCGATGGTGCAGCGAACCTGCGCCGTGAACTGTTCGGCCAGGGCGCTACCTGGCTGTTGTGGCTCAGCTATTTCTTTACCCTGATGGTGGTGTACATCCTGATCAACTGGCTGCCAAGCCTGCTGGTCGCTCAGGGTTTCAGCGGGCGCGATGCCAGCTGGGTAATGTTGGCCCTGCAGATGGGCGCAGCGATCGGCACCCTGGCCCTGGGCCAACTGCTCGATCGCTTGCCTGCCTGGGCTACGGCGGCTCTGGTGTACCTGGGTATCCTCGCCGCCCTGGCGGGCCTGGGGCTGGCCAACGAGCTGCGCACGATGCTGCTGGCCGGCTTTGCCGCAGGCTTTTTCGCCACCGGTGGGCAGGGCGTGTTGTATGCCCTGGCGCCGTATTTCTACCCCGTGCAGGTGCGTGCCACCGGGGTGGGCGCTGCCGTCGCGGTGGGGCGCCTGGGGGCCATGAGCGGGCCGCTGGTGGCGGGGCAGATGCTGGCCCTTGGCGCTGGTTCAGCCGGCGTGCTGCTGGCCTCGGCCCCAGGGGTTGTGATTGCCGCCCTGGCGTTGTTCCGCCTGATCGGTCGCCGCCCGCTTTAGCCCCGAACGCTGTTCGACCTTGCCTGCTCCCTGCTGCGCCTGCGGCAGGGCTTCGTACAACTACAAGAAAGTGAAGACCTCATGCACAAGGCTCCCCACACCTGCCTGGCCCTGGCCGTTTCGCTGTTGTGCAGCGCCCGCGCTGGCGCTGCCGGCCTCATCGACGACAGTCATGCCGAGCTGGTGCTGCGCAACTACTACTTCGACCGCAACTACCTGGGCCAGACAACGCAAGCTGCCGCCCGTGAATGGGCACAGGGCTTCATCCTCAATGTCAGCTCCGGCTTCAGCCAGGGGCCGGTCGGCTTCGGCCTGGACGCCAAGGGCATGCTCGGGGTGAAGCTGGATTCCTCGCCCGACCGTGCCGGCACCGGCCTGCTGCCGTTCGGCCGCAGCACGCGCGAGCCCGCCGACAACTATTCCGAGCTGGGCCTGACCGGCAAGATGCGTATTTCACACACCGAACTGCAGGGCGGCACAATCAGTACCTTTTTGCCCATTTCCTTCGCCAGCCCTACGCGCCTGCTGCCACAGACCTTTCGCGGTGCCTATCTGCGTTCCAGCGATATCGAGCGCTTGAGCTTGCATGCCGGCTGGCTGGACCGCATCAACCTGCGCGACTCGACCGACTACCAGAAGATGAGCATCGGCTCGCCCAACGGGCGCTTCAACGGCGCCGCCACCTCTGACCGCTTCACCTTCCTGGGAGGGGACTACGCCTGGTCCGATGCCTTGACCCTGCGCTACTACCATGCCGAACTGGACCAGTTGTACCGCAAGGATTACTTCGGTTTCGTTGACGAGCGCGGTCTTGGCAGCGGCCGCCTGAAAAGCGATTTTCGCCTGTTCGTTGCCGCTGAGGATGGCGCAGCCAAGGCCGGCAAGGTCGACAACCGTAACACGGCCTTGATGCTGAGCTACGCCTGGGCCAGCCATAGCCTTGGCGTAGGTTACATGCGCCTGGATGGTGATACCGCGATGCCTTACCTGTACGGCACCGAGCCGCTGGTAATTACCGAGGGCACGCTGAGCTCAGAGTTTCTCAACCCCAAGGAGCGCAGCTGGCAGGTGAAGTTCGACCAGGACTTTGCCCCGTTCGGTGTGCCGGGGCTCAAGGGCATGCTGCGTTATGTGCGTGGTGACAACATCGAGCTGGCGAGGTTTGGCGGGGCAGGGCTGAGTGAAAGCGAGAAGGATGTGGAGCTTTCCTACACCGTGCAGCAGGGAACGTTCAAAGGCGTGGCGCTGCGCTTGCGCCATGCCTGGTATCGCAATGATTTCGTGGCGGGGGCGACCCACCGTGATGACAACGAACTACGGGTTAACCTGGACTACACCGTCAGGCTTTGGTGAGCCAAGTGGCAGTACCGGCCTTTTCGCGGGCCAGCCCGCTCCCACAGGCATATCAATGTACCTTTAGGAGCGGGCGTGCCCGCGAAGAGGCCGGACCTGCAAAAAACAGGTCAGCGCCGCGCCGACAACTGCTGCGGCGCCAGAAATGCATCATGGAAGTAATTGCGCACTGCCTGCATCGCCGGGCTGAACGCCCGCTCCCGGTGCCAGGCCAGTCCCACGCTCATCGGTGTCACCGGGTCGCTGATGGTTACCGTCTCGATGCGCTTGCCCTCCAGCGACCAGGGCCGGTGCACCAGGTCCGAGAGGATCGCCACGCCACTGCCATTGGCGACCATGCTGCGCACGGCCTCCACCGAACTGGTCCGCACCCTTACGCTTGGGCGTTGCCCGGCCTGTTGCCAATAGCGCATGGCACTTTGCTCGGCCTCGTCCACGGTCAGCAGGATGAACGGCTCGCAGGCCACATCGGCCAGGCTCACTGCCGAGCGCTCGCACAACGGATGATGCCCGGGCAGCCACAGCCGGCGCTCGGAGTTGAACAGGGTTTCCGAGACGATGTCCGGATGGGTGAGGTTGGCGGTGAGCACCACCGCCATGTCGAAGCGCCCCTCCAGCAAGCCTTGCTCGATGGCGCTGCGCTCCTGCTCGTACAGCTCCAGGGTCACGTCCGGGTGCCAGTGCTCCAGCCGCTGCAGGTGATGCGGCAGGAAGTAGCCGATCACCGTATAGCTTGCCGCCAAGCGCAGCAGGCCGCTGGCGCGTACGTCCGGTAGCGGGCTGTTCAAGGCATCGTCGACGCTGCGCAGGATCACATAGGCGCGGTTCAGAAAGTGCCGCCCGGCCTCGGTCAGGCTCATGCCCTGGGCCGAACGCTGGAACAGCAATACGCCGAGCATTGCCTCCAGCTCCTTGATTGCCGTAGTTACCGCCGACTGGGAGATGTTCAGGTGGATCGCCGCTTGGGAAATCTGGCCGATTTCGGCGGTGGCAACAAAGTAGCGGACCTGGCGCAGGGTCAATGACACGGTAGGCTCCCTGGGTATCTGATTTTCCGAAGATACCCTATCTGTTTATAGATCTTCCCAAGGGGGTGCGGAGAATCTAACGTGGCTTGCATGCAGTCACAAGCGCCAGGAGATGCAGGCATGCAAGCAGTGGATTTCAATTCGGACATGGGTGAGGGCTTTGGCCCGTGGACCATTGGTGACGGCGTCGACAACGAGCTGATGGGCTTTATCAGCAGCGCTAACATTGCAACTGGCTTCCATGCCGGCGACCCCGGCACCATGCGCCGAACTGTCGAGCGGGCCAAGGCCCTGGGCGTTGCGGTGGGGGCGCACCCGGGCTTCCGTGACCTGGTCGGCTTTGGCCGCCGGCACATCAACGCCCCGGCCCAGGAGCTGGTCGACGACATGCTCTACCAATTGGGCGCGCTGCGCGAAATTGCCCGTGCCCAAGGCGTGCGTTTGCAGCACATCAAACCGCACGGGGCGCTGTACATGCACCTGGCGCGTGACGAACAAGCCGCCCGGCTGTTGGTAGAAAACCTGCGGGTGATCGAGCCAGAGCTGCTGCTGTACTGCATGCCGGGCTCGGTGATCTGCGGCATTGCCCAGCAGCTCGGCCAGCCGGTGGTTCGCGAGTTCTATGCCGACCGTGAGTACGACCTGAGCGGGTCGATCGTGTTCACTCGCAATGTGCGTGGCTACGAACCCAAGGCGGTCGCCGAGCGTGTGCTGCGGGCTTGCCAGCAAGGCGTGGTGCGTACAATCGAGGGCCAGGACCTAGCCATCGAATTCGATTCCATCTGCCTGCACAGTGACACCCCGGGCGCGCTCGCGCTGGTCGAGGCAACGCGCAAGGCGCTGGACGCTGCCGGTATCGTGGTGCGTACGCCGCGCTGAGTTCGTGAGGCAGCCGGCACGCACAAGCCGGAGCCCGTGCATTTTGTTTTCGCCTGCCTTTCTATAAAGATTCCAAGAAAAGGAACAGTCATGGCCGAATCGCTTGCTACAACCCCGATCCGCTACAGTTTCGGCGCCGACGAGCACCTGTTTGCCGAAGTCAGCGACAGCATGTCGCTGGAAGCTTTCTTCAAGGGCATGGCCGTCACCCGTGCGGTGGAGCGGCTGGCACTGGATGGCGTGCTGGATGTGTGCCTGGCCAACGCCTCGTTCCAGATCCGTTTCGACCCCGACCGCATCGCCCCCGAAGCACTGCTCGAAGCCGTGCGCGGTGCCGAAGCGCAGGCGGTGGCTGAGCGCTCGCTGCACACGCGGATCATCGAGATCCCGGTGCTGTACAACGACCCCTGGACGCACGAAACCTTGATGCGTTTTCGCGACCGCCACCAGGACCCGGGCAGCACCGACCTGGAGTATGCCGCGCGTATCAACGGCCTGGCCGATGTCGAAGCGTTCATCGCCGCACACAGCGGCGCGCCGTGGTTCGTTTCCATGGTCGGTTTCGTTGCCGGCTTGCCGTTCATGTTCCAGATGGTCGAGCGCGAGCGACAACTGCAGGTGCCGAAATACCTGCGCCCGCGTACCGACACGCCCAAGCTCACTTTGGGCCATGGCGGCTGCTTCGGCTGCATCTACTCGGTGCGCGGTGCTGGCGGCTACCAGATGTTCGGCGTTACCCCGGCACCGATCTACGACCCGCAGCAAACCTTGAATTACCTAAAGGAACACATGGTGTTCTTCCGCCCGGGAGACATTGTGCAGTTCAAGCCGATCGACCGCCGTGCCTACGACCAGGCGGTGGCAGATGTGGAGGAGGGCCGCTTCGACCTGCGCATTCGCCCGGTGGAGTTTTCTCTGGATGCCTTCCTCGCCGACCCGGTTGGCTACCCGAAATCGTTGCAGGAGGTGCTGGCATGATCAAGGTACTCAAACCAGGCCTGGCAACTTCTGTGCAGGACCTTGGCCGCGAAGGCTACTACCACCTGGGTATTCCGCCGTCCGGTGCGCTCGACCAGTATGCGCTGAGCGCCGCCAACCACCTGGTGGGCAACCCGGCTGGCGCCGCAGGCCTGGAGTGTGCGCTGGTGGGGCCGGAGCTGGAGTTCCTGCAGGATGCGTTGGTGGCGGTGTGCGGCGCACAGATGCCAGCGTTGCTCGATGGCTGTGAGCAACGCCCGGACACGGCATTTGCCGTACGCGCCGGGCAGGTACTGCGCTTCGGTTTTCCCACGGCGGGTGCCCGTGCCTACTTGGCGGTGGCAGGCGGCATCGATGTACCTGAGGTGCTGGGTAGCCGTTCCACCTACGCCTTGGGTGCCTTGGGAGGCTTCCATGGGCGCAAGCTGATGGTGGGCGACTTGCTGCCGGTCGGCATGCCCAGCGGCAAGACCCGCGCCGGTGCAAGCCTGCCCATGGCCCTGCGCCAGGCCCTGGGTGGCGAGGTGGTGTTGCGGGTGGTGCCGGGGCTGTACTTCCACCGCCTGACTGAAGCTGCGGCGCAAAGCTTTTTCACCGAGGCATGGACAGTCGGCTCCGAAGCGGACCGTATTGGCTATCGCTACAAGGGCGGCAGTGCCTTGAGCTTCAAGCCGCGGGAGCAACCGTTCGGTGCCGGGTCGGACCCGTCGAACATCGTCGACAGCTGCTACCCGATCGGCTCGATCCAGGTGCCGGCGGGGCTGGAGCCGATCATCCTGCACCGCGATGCAGTGTCGGGCGGCGGTTACGCCATGATCGGCACGGTGATCAGTGCCGACCTCGACTTGATCGGCCAGATGCAGCCCAACCAGCAGGCGCGGTTCCTGTCGGTAAGCCTGGAACAGGCACTGGAAGCGCGGCGCTCGTACAAGAAGAAGCTCGGCTGCCTGGCCAGGCTCTTCACCTGACCTGCAGGCGTTGTGGGAGCGGCCTTGTGTCGCGAAAGGGCTGCACAGCAGCCCCAGGGCCTTGGCATCACTGCATAGATT
>NZ_JBDJLK010000059.1:0-34445 GCF_039673335.1 Pseudomonas sp. TWI929 | reverse complement strand
GCACTTCATGCATGATGCAGAAATCCTGGGGCCGCTGCGCGGCCCGATCGCGGCACAAGGCCGCTCCTACACAAAGCAGGTGTGCGTTTTGTCAGGCCTCGTGGCAGACGTGCCCATCGACCAAGGTATAACGCACCGCGCTCGGCAGGCAGTGGCCGATGAACGGGCAGTTCTCGCCACGGGAGAACCACTGCTCGCCGGCAACGGTCGAGGCTTGCGGGTCGAACAGCACCAGGTCGGCCGCGCCACCCACCTTCAGTTCGCCGGCCGGCAGGCGCAGGGCCGCTGCCGGGCCGCTGCTCAGGCGGGCCAGCAGGGTTGGCAGGTCGAGCAGGCCATCCTGCACCAGGGTCATGGCCAGCGGCAGCAGCAATTCGACGCTGCTGATACCCGGCTCGGTAGCACCAAACGGGGCCAGCTTGGCGTCGCGCTCGTGCGGCTGGTGGTGGCTGGAAATCGCCTGGATCACCCCCGACTTCACTGCCTCGCGCAGGCCGTCACGGTCGGCGGCGGTGCGTAGCGGCGGTTGCACATGGTACAGGCTGGAGAACTCACGCAGCGACTCGTCGGTGAGAATCAGCTGGTACAGCGCCACATCGGCGGTCACTGGCAGGCCGAGTTGCTGGGCCTGGGCGATCAGCCGCGCGCCACGGGCACTGGTGATCTGGCTGAAGTGCGCACGCACGCCGGACTGTTCCACCAGCAGCAGGTTGCGCGCCAGGGCTACGGTCTCGGCGCTTTCCGGGATGCCCGGCAGGCCGAGGAAGCTGGCCATGGCACCTTCATGGGCCAGGCCGCCTTGGGCCAGGTCACGGTCATGGGAATGAAACACCACGGTCAGGTCGAAGGTGGCAGCGTATTCCAGGGCGCGGGCCAGGGTACGGTTGTTGGGGATTTCCTTCAGGCCGTTGCCGAACGCCACGCAACCGGTGTCACGCAGGGCCACCAGTTCAGCCAGCTGTTCGCCTTCCAGGCCCTTGGTCAGGGCACCGATCGGGTAGACCTTGCTGTTGGCGGCTTCGCGGGCGCGGTCGAGGATCAGTTCGGCTACTGCCGAGGTATCCAGCACCGGCTTGGTCTGCGGCGGGCAGCACAGGCTGGTTACGCCACCGGCCACGGCGGCGCGGGTTTCGCTGGCAATATTGCCTTTGCGGCTGTAGCCCGGCTCGCGCAGGGACACGCCAAGGTCAACCAGGCCAGGCGCGGCAACCAGGCCTTCAGCCTGGATCGTGCGGCTGGCACTGAAACCGGCCGGGGCGGCGCCGATGGCGGCAATGCGGCCACCGTCCAGGTGCAGGTCGGTGACCTGGTCCAGGCCGGTGTTGGGGTCGATGACCCGGGCGCCAAGAATACTGATGGTCACTGGGCGTTCTCCTGGTCGAATTGACGTTGCGCGTTCTGCCCGCTCATGGCCATGGACAGCACGGCCATGCGCACGGCGATGCCGTAGGTGACCTGGTTGAGGATCACCGAGTGCTTGCCATCGGCCACTGCCGACTCGATTTCCACGCCACGGTTGATCGGGCCCGGGTGCATGACGATGGCGTCGGGCTTGGCCCCGGCCAGGCGTGCGGTGGTCAGGCCGAACAGGCGGTAGAACTCGCCTTCGCTGGGCAGCAGGCCACCGGCCATGCGCTCACGCTGCAGGCGGAGCATGATCACCACGTCGACGTCTTTCAGGCCTTCGGCAAGGTCGGTGTAGACCTTCACACCGTACTGCTCGATACCAATCGGGATCAGGGTTTTCGGGCCGATCACGCGGATGTCCGGGCAACCCAGCGCTTTCAGCGCCAGCATGTCGGAGCGGGCCACGCGCGAGTGCAGGATGTCGCCGACGATGGCCACCGACAGGTTCTCGAAGCTGCCCTTGTGGCGGCGGATGGTGAGCATGTCGAGCATGCCCTGGGTCGGGTGCGCATGGCGGCCATCACCGCCGTTGATCACGGCAACTTCCGGGCAAACGTGCTCGGCGATGAAGTGCGCTGCGCCCGAGTCGGAGTGGCGGACGACGAACATGTCGGCGGCCATGGCCTCAAGGTTGCGCAGGGTGTCGAACAGCGTTTCGCCTTTGCTGGTCGACGAGGTCGACACGTTCAGGCTGATCACGTCGGCCGACAGGCGCTGGGCCGCCAGTTCGAAGGTGGTACGGGTACGGGTCGAGTTCTCGAAGAACACGTTGCACACGGTTTTGCCGCGCAGCAACGGGACTTTCTTCACGGCCCGGGCACCGACTTCCAGGAAGGAGTCGGCAGTGTCGAGGATCTCGGTGAGCAGTTCGCGGGGCAAACCGTCGAGCGAGAGGAAGTGGCGCAGCTGGCCCTGATCATTGAGCTGCAGCGGGCGCTTGGCGTCGATTGGCGTCATCGCGAGGGGACTCTTAAAGGGCGGAAGCGGAGGCGAGGTCCTGGCGCTCGAGGGCGAGCGGTGCGGGTCCGGTCAATTTTACCCGTTCATGGGCAGCCAGCGACAGGGTGGCGCCGAGCACATTCGGGCGGATTGGCAGTTCGCCGGCATCCAGGTCCAGCAGGCAGACCAGGGTGACGCTGGCCGGGCGGCCATAATCGAACAGTTCGTTGAGCGCGGCGCGGACGGTGCGGCCACTCATCAGCACGTCATCCACCAGCACCAGGTGCTGGCCCTCGACTTCAAACGGCAGCTCGGACGGGCGCACTTGCGGGTGCAGGCCGTTCTGGCTGAAGTCGTCGCGGTAGAACGAAACGTCCAGGGTGCCCATGGGGCTGGTGTCGCCCATGGCTTCCTGCAGGGCCTGGGCAACCCAGACACCGCCGGTGCGGATACCGATGTAGCGCGGCTCGCTGATGTTACGCCGGGCCAGGTGGGCGCGAAGGTCGACAGCCATCTGCCGGATCAGCTCGGCGGGATTGGGTAGGCTCATTGCGGGCTCCTCGGAAGGGTGCGCCGGACGGGGCCGGCGGCAAAGATGATCAGGTATTGGCCTCCAGCCAACCTTGCAGCAACAAGGCGGCGGCGATGGCATCGACCGGGTTGTCGCGGTAGCTGCCGCGCTGGCCGCCACGGGCCATGCGCTCGCCTTTGGCCTCGAAAGTGGTCAGGCGCTCATCGTGGGTGTGCACGGGCAGGTTGAAGCGGCCGTTCAGGCGGCGGGCGAACTTTTCGGCGCGGGCGCTCATTTCGCTGGGTGTGCCGTCCATGTTCAGCGGCAGGCCGACGACGATGGCATCGGGCTTCCATTCGGCAATCAGTTTTTCTACCTGGGCCCAGTCCGGCACACCGTTCTGCGCCTTCAGGGTGCACAGTTCGCGGGCCTGGCCGGTGATTACCTGGCCGACGGCCACGCCGATCTGTTTGCTGCCGTAGTCGAAACCCAGCAGTAGGCGTAGCTCGGGGTGTAGTTCCGACATCAGGCGTGGCCCGCCTGGCTGGTCAGCAGGTGCAGGTTGATCCCTAGGCTGGCAGCGGCGGCCTCCAGGCGCAGGTCGCTGGCCTTGCCGAAGATGATGTCCGGGTCGAACGGGCAGTTGAGCCAGGCGTTGTCGGCCAGCTCCTCTTCCAACTGGCCCGCTTCCCAGCCGGCGTAGCCCAAGGTGATCAGGCTCTGTTTAGGGCCGACTCCGGCGGCGATGGCCAGCAGAATATCCTGCGATGTGGTCAGCGACAGCCCTTCCAGTGACACGGTGGCCTGGAAGCTGCACTCGCTGCTGTGCAGCACGAAGCCGCGGTCGGTCTGCACCGGGCCCCCCTGGTAGATCGGCACCTGCAAGGTGCTGGCCGGCGGTGTTTCGTCCGGGCGCAGCTGCTCGAGGATGTCGGCCAGGCTCAGCTCCTGCGGCCGGTTCACCACCAGGCCCATGGCGCCATGGGCGTTGTGCTCGACGATGTACGTGAGGGTCTGGGCGAAGTTCGGATCAGCCATGTGCGGCATGGCGATCAGGAACTGATGCTTGAGGTAGCTCGGCGTGAGGGTTTTCATGGGGGATAGTGTGGCGCCAGGTGGCGAGGCTGACAAGGTGCGCAACGAGGCTTGCGCGATCACTGTGGGAGCGGGTTTACCCGCGAAGGCGTCCGACCAGGCGACATCATTGCCTGATCTGGCGCATTCGCGGCTAAAGCCGCTCCCACAGGGGGATGTGCAGGCCTTGGATCAGTTACTGGACAAACGGTCCCCGCGGGCAAAGCGCCAGGTGCGGATGATCTCCAGCCGGTCAAACTCGGCCAGGTCCCCGGTGAACGGCGCAAACGGCGCCGCCAGGCGCACGATGCGCTGCGCCGCCTGGTCCAGCACCGGCTGCCCGGACGATTCCAGCACCAGCACTTCATACAGCGAGCCATCGCGGTTGATCGACACCATCATGCGCAAGTTGCCGTAAATCTGCTGCCGGCGCGCTTCGTCGGGGTAGTTGAGGTTGCCCACCCGTTCCACTTTCTTGCGCCACTCTTCCTTGTACCAGGCGCCCTTGTCGCGCATGGTCGAGGCGGCGTTCAGACGGTGGATACGCGGGCGCTTGGCGTACATTTGCTGTTCGTTGGACAGCTCTGCTTCCAGGCTGGCGATCTGGCTGGACAACTGCGAGCTGTCGAAGTCCGGTGCCGGTGCCGCTGGCTTGGGCTGCGCCTTGCTTTCCTTGGGCTTGGGCTCGACCTTCTGCGCCTTCGGTGCGGTGGTCACTACCGCAGACTTCTGCGGGGTAGGCGATGGCACCACCTCGGGCTTGGCCGCAGGCGGTGGAGTGATCTTGTTGATCTTGCTGTCCTGGAACGGCGCCAGTTCGGTGGTCTTGGGCACCGCTTTCTTGTCCAGGGTGCCGCTGCCCTGCTGGTTGTCCTGGGCCTGGAAATCAGCCTTCTCCGGCGGCTTTTCGCTCTTGAAGGTGGCCAGCGTGATGTCCATCGTGTGGCGAATTTCGGCAGGTTTGACCACGCTGAAACCGACGCCAAGGATCAGCGCCAGGTGCACCAGGGCAGCCAGGAACAGGGTGAAACCAAGCCGATCTACCGGGCGAACACGGGGAGGCAGCAGATCGGCGGGGATGTCAGCGGGCAGCGTCATCAGGTATCCAGCAACCGCAAGGCGGGGCAGCGGGTCAGGTAATAAGGACCCGCATCATACCCCACTCTGGGATTGCGCCGCGCGTCGGCGGTCAGCGCGCCTTCAGCTGGCGATCAATGGCGTCCATCAGCTTGCCACCGATATCGGTGTTGTAGGCCGCATCGATTTCGCGGATGCAGGTGGGGCTGGTGACGTTGATTTCGGTGAGGTAGTTGCCGATCACGTCCAGGCCAACGAACAGCAAGCCCTTTTCGCGCAGGGTCGGGCCGACCTGGGCGGCGATCCAGCGGTCGCGGTCGGTCAGCGGGCGCGCCTCGCCACGGCCGCCGGCTGCCAGGTTGCCGCGGGTTTCACCGCTGGCCGGGATGCGCGCCAGGCAGTAGTCGACCGGCTCGCCATCGATCATCAGGATGCGCTTGTCGCCGTCGACGATCTGCGGCAGGTATTCCTGCGCCATGATCTGCTGGGTGCCGTGCTGGGTCAGGGTTTCCAGGATCACCGACAGGTTGGGGTCGTCCTTGCGGTGGCGGAACACCGAGGCGCCGCCCATGCCGTCCAGCGGCTTGAGGATCACGTCACCCCGGCAGTTGGCGAACTCGCGCAGGATGTCGACACGGCGGCTGACCAACGTCGGCGCCATGCACTGCGGGAACTGGGTGGCGAACAGCTTTTCGTTGCAGTCGCGCAGGCTCTGCGGGCGGTTGACCACCAGCACGCCTTCGCGCTCGGCCTGCTCCAGCAGGTAGGTGCTATAGACGAACTCCATGTCGAACGGCGGGTCCTTGCGCATCAGCACCACGTCCAGCTCGGCCAGCGCGCTGTCCTGTTCCTCGCCCAGCTCGAACCAGCGGGCCGGGTCGGCGAACACTTTCAGCGGGCGCATCTGCGCCCGGGCCTGGCCGGCACCCAGGTACAGGTCGCGCTGTTCCATGTAGAACAGGCTCCAGCCACGTGCCTGGGCGGCCAGTAGCATGGCCAGCGAGCTGTCCTTCTTGTAGGAGATGGACGCGATGGGGTCCATGACAATGCCGAGGCGAACGCTCATGGGGTGGTTCCTCTTGGCGGCGCGTGGCCGCGATGGATCGAAAGAAAAGTGGCTCAGGGTGGCGCTGTGAACGCCGCTGGTCAAGGGGCGGCGCAGATGGAACGGCCACCCGGAGTGTGCTAAAAATGCCAGTCACAAGGCTGCACAACAGGCCCTGAGGGGCGCGCGATCTTTGTGGGAGCGGCCTTGTGTCGCGAAAGGGGCGCGCAGCGGCCCCCGGAATTTCGGCAAATGGTAGCCCAACAGATGGAACAACCCCTGAAGGTGATGGTGATCGACGATTCGCGCACGATCCGCCGCACCGCGCAGATGTTGCTCGGTGAAGCGGGCTGCGAGGTGATCACCGCCAGCGATGGCTTCGATGCCCTGGCCAAGATCGTCGACCACCAGCCCAGCATCATCTTCGTCGATGTGCTGATGCCGCGCCTGGATGGCTACCAGACCTGCGCCGTGATCAAGCACAACAGTGCCTTCAAGGACACCCCGGTGATTCTGCTGTCGTCGCGCGATGGCCTGTTCGACAAGGCCCGTGGCCGGGTGGTCGGCTCTGATCAGTTTCTGACCAAACCGTTCAGCAAGGAAGAACTGCTCGACGCGATCCGTGCCCATGTGCCCGGTTTTGCCGCAACCCAACAACACGCACCCTGACCGCGCCCCGCCATGGCGCGGTCTTTCTTTCCTGATGGGGAAACAGCATGGCCCGAGTTCTGATTGTCGACGACTCGCCGACAGAGATGTACCGATTGACCGAATGGCTGGAAAAGCACGGCTACCAAGTGCTCAAGGCCAGCAACGGTGCCGATGGCGTGGCCCTGGCCCGGCAGGACAAGCCCGATGCGGTGCTGATGGACATCGTCATGCCCGGCATGAACGGCTTCCAGGCCACCCGCCAGCTCAGCAAAGACCCGGAAACCAGTGCCATTCCGGTGATCGTGGTGACCACCAAGGACCAGGAAACCGACCGCATCTGGGCCACACGCCAGGGCGCCCGTGACTTCCTGACCAAGCCGGTGGAAGAAGACGCGCTGATCGCCAAGCTCAAAGAAGTGCTGGGGGCTTGACCACCCGCCCGCAGGGTGCGTCGCTGACCGCCTTCGAGTTGTTGCTGGACATTGACCGGCGCTGCCGCCTGCTGGTCGCCGACCAGCCGCCGCAGGACAACCGCCTGCAACAGTGGAGCGGCATCGGTTTTCGCATTGCCGGGCAGTGGTTCGTCGCGCCCATGGGCGAGGTGGCCGAGGTGCTGCGCGAACCGCGCAGCAGCCGCGTTCCCGGTGTACAACCGTGGGTATGCGGGGTGGCCAACCTGCGTGGCCGGCTGTTGCCGGTAATGGACCTGAGCAGCTTCTTCGGCCTTGGCCAAGCCGCCCCAGGCAAGCAGCGGCGGGTGCTGGTGCTGGACCATGACGACTTGTTCGTTGGCCTGCTGGTGGACGAGGTGCTTGGCTTGCAACACTTTGCCCTGGACAGCCTGCAGTTGTCGCCGCCCCAGCCACTGATCCGCGCTGCTGCAGCCTTTGTGCAGGGGCATTTTCCGCGTGAACGCAACTGGGCGATCTTCAGCCCCTTCGCCCTGGCCCAGGCGCCGGGCTTTCTCGATGTGGCGTTATAGGACCTGCGAACGTGAACAAGCCTGCCGCCCCCGTCACCACCGTGACCCCACGTACCCGCAGCATCGCGCAGATCACTGTACTGTTTCTGGTCCTGATCCTGTCGATCATCCTGCTGTTCGCCAACTTTGCCTACCTGAACACCCAGTCCAACTACGACAAGCAGTACATCGGCCATGCTGGCGAACTGCGCGTGCTGTCGCAGCGCATCGCCAAGAACGCCACCGAGGCGGCCACCGGCAAGGCCCTGGCGTTCAAGCTGCTGTCGGATGCGCGCAATGACTTCGAACGCCGCTGGGGCTATCTGCGCCAGGGTGACAAGTCCACCGGCCTGCCGCCCGCGCCGCCCTCGGTGCGTGACGAGATGGAAGCGGTACGCCGCGACTGGGAAAACCTGCTCAAGAACACCGACACCATCCTGGCCAGCGAGCAGACCGTGCTGTCGCTGCACCAGGTGGCGGCGACCCTGGCCGAGACCGTGCCGCAGTTGCAGGTGGAATATGAAAAAGTCGTCGAGATCCTGCTGCAGAGCGGGGCACCGGCCAACCAGGTGGCGGTGGCCCAGCGCCAGCTGCTGCTGGCCGAGCGCATCCTCGGCTCGGTCAACACCGTGCTGGCCGGTGACGACGCCGCTGCCCAGGCGGCCGACGCCTTTGGCCGCGATGCCGGGCGCTTTGGCCAGGTGCTGGAGGGAATGCTCAGTGGCAACGCGACGATCCAGGTGACCCGCGTCGAGGACGCCGACGCCCGCGCACGGCTGGCCGAAATTGCTGAGCTGTTCCAGTTCGTTGCCGGCTCGGTGGACGAGATCCTCGAAACATCGCCCGAGCTGTTCCGTGTGCGCGAGGCTGCGGGCAACATCTTCAGCCTGTCGCAAACCTTGCTCGACGAGGCTTCGCACCTGGCCAACGGTTTTGAGAACCTGGCCGGCGGGCGCACCCTCGACACTGTCGGTGGCTACGCCTTGGGCCTGCTGGCGCTGGCCTCGATCATCCTCATCGGCCTGGTCATGGTCCGCACCACCAACCGCCAACTGCGCGAAACAGCGGAGAAGAATGAGCGCAACCAGCAGGCGATCATGCGCCTGCTCGATGAAATCGAAGAGCTGGCCGACGGCGACCTGACCGTGACCGTGTCGGTGACCGAAGATTTCACGGGTGCCATTGCCGACTCGATCAACTATTCCGTGGACCAATTGCGCGACCTGGTCGCCACCATCAACCACAGCGCGGTGCAGGTTGCCGCCGCCGTGCAGGATACGCAGAACACCGCACGCCAGCTGGCCAAGGCCTCCGAGCACCAGGCCGAGCAGATCAGCGAGGCTTCCGAGGCGGTTGGCGACATGGTCGAGTCGATCGACCGGGTGTCGGCGCATGCCTACGAGTCGGCCAAGGTGGCCGAGCGTTCGGTGGCCATCGCCAACAAAGGCAACGAGGTGGTGCACAACACCATCAATGGCATGGACAACATTCGCGAGCAGATCCAGGACACCGCCAAGCGGATCAAGCGCCTGGGCGAGTCGTCCCAGGAAATCGGCGACATCGTCAGCCTGATCGACGACATCGCCGACCAGACCAACATCCTCGCCCTCAACGCGGCGATCCAGGCCTCGCTGGCCGGTGAAGCCGGCCGTGGCTTTGCCGTGGTCGCCGACGAGGTGCAGCGCCTGGCCGAACGCTCGTCGTCTGCCACCCGCCAGATCGAGGCGCTGGTGCGCACCATCCAGGCTGATACCAACGAGGCGGTGATCTCCATGGAGCAGACCACCGCCGAAGTGGTGCGCGGTGCGCGCCTGGCCCAGGATGCCGGGGTGGCGCTGGCCGAGATCGAAGGGGTATCGCAGAACCTCGCCGACCTTATCCACAGCATCTCCGACGCCGCGCAGTTGCAAACCTCGTCGGCCGGGCAGATCTCCCACACCATGGCAGTGATCCAGCAGATTACCGCGCAGACCTCCGCCGGCTCCGGCGCCACCGCCGACAGCATCCGCCACCTGGCCCGCATGGCCAGCGAGATGCGCCGTTCGGTGTCCGGGTTCACCCTGCCGTCACCTGCAGAGCCCAAGTGAAGCGCCGCGCTGAGGAGTGCCCATGGCTGTAGCAGCAGTAAGCCCCGAGCGCCACGACACAGTGGCGCTGGCCTGGACCAAGGCCGCCATCCTCGACTGCCTGGGCCAGGCGCGCCAGGCGCTGGAGCGCTTTGCCGGCGAACCGGGCGAGCTGTCGCTGCTGGCCTTCGTGGTCGACAACCTGCACCAGGTGCACGGCTGCCTGCGCATGCTCGAACTGCGTGGCGCCACGCGCCTGGCCGAGGAGCTGGAACTGTTCGCCAAGGCCTTGGCCGACGGCCAGGTCAGCCCCCGCGGAGATTGCCTGGGCGCGTTGTTCCGCGGCCTGGAGCAACTGCCCTCGTACCTGGAGCGCTTGCGCGGTGCCCGTCACGACCTGCCGCTGGTAATGCTGCCGCTACTCAACCAGCTGCGCGCCTGCCGTGGCGAGGAGCCGCTGGCCCAGGCCAGCCTGATCAGTGGTGCCGCGCAGCGCTTTGCCGGCTCCGACGACCTGGCCAACCTCGACCTGTCGCTGGGCAACTGGCGCGAGCAGCTGCAGGCCGGGCCGGGCCGCGATGCCTTGCGCTCGGTAGTGAGCGCGCTGTGCGACGACCTTATGCGCATCAAGGAGCGCCTGGATCAGTTCGTGCGCGGCGACCGCCAGCACACCGAGCAGCTCGATGCCCTGCTGGCGCCGCTGCGCCACGTAGCCGACACCTTGGCCGTGCTGGGCTTCCAGCAACCACGTCGGGTGATCATCGACCAGGTGCTGGCACTGCAGGCCCTGGCCGAGGGCGAGCGGGCAGTGGATGACCCGGTGTTGATGGATGTGGCGGGGGCCCTGCTGTACGTGGAGGCCACGCTCAACGGCATGGTCGGCCCGCTGGAAGAAAACGGCCAGGGCGGCCTGCCGGGTTCGGACCTGGCCGAGATACGCCAACTGGTACTGAACGAGTCGCTGAACGTGCTGCAGCAGGCCAAGGACCTTATCGGCGATTGCCTGGAGTCCGGCTGGCCGCGGCAACGCCTGCAGCCCTTGCCGGGGCTGCTGCAGCAGGTTCGCGGGGCTTTGGCCATGTTGATGCTGCCAGCCGTGGCCGAGCTGTTTGCCGGCTGTGCCAGCTATGTGCAGCGCTGGCTGCAGCACCTGGAGGTGGAACCGCCAGCCGACGAGCTGGCGCACCTGGCCGAGGCCCTGAGCGCCGCCGAATGCTACCTGCAGTGGCGGGTGGCCGACTCGCTGGCGGACGGCCAGCCATTTATCGACATGGCGCGTGCCAGCCTGGCGGCCCTTGGTGTGCGCTGTGCCTTGGTCGAGGCCGGTGCAGGCCTGGATGACAGTGGCGATGGCATCGATGACGAACTGCGCGAAGTGTTCCTTGATGAGGCCGGTGAACTGTTACCGGAAATCGAGCGTCACTGGTTGCGCTGGCGTGCCGACAATCAACAGCGCGAAGCGCTAGGGGAGGTGCGTCGCGCGCTGCATACGCTCAAGGGCAGCGGCCGCATGGTGCATGCCGAGGCGGTGGCCGAACTGGCCTGGGGCGCCGAGCACCTGCTGAACCGGGTGCTTGAAGGCCGCAACGTGCTCAGCCCGGAAGGCGTGGTGGCCCTGCAGCAGGTGTTTGTCTATTTGCCCGACCTGCTGGCTGATTTTGCTGCTGGCCAGTTGCCGCAACTGACCGAAATCGAACAGCTGGCTGGGCATCTGCATACCCTGGCCGAAAACGACGCCCCGGCACCTGCCGATATCGATGGCCTCGACCCGCAATTACTGGATATTTTCCGTAGCGAGGCGCAAGGCCACCTGGCCAGTCTCGACGTCTTCCTGCAGGGCGCCGACGGCCATGACACGCCAGTGAGCGATGGCCTGCAGCGCGCCCTGCACACGCTCAAGGGCAGTGCCGCCATGGCAGGGGTGATGCCGGTCGCGGAACTGGCTACCGCGTTCGACCGCCTGGCCCGTGAATACAAGGGCCATCAATTGCCCCTGCAAATGGCCGAAGTCGAATGGCTGGAAGCCGCGCGCTCGCTGTTCCACCTGGGCCTGGCGCAACTCGACAGTACGCCGCTGGCGGCCATCCCCGGCGCCGCAGAGTTGATCGAGCAGGTCGGCCAGGCCGTGGATGGGCGCCTGGCCAGCTTGCATGACGACCCGCAGCACGCGCGGCGCAGCAAGCGCGACCCGCAGCAGATCGCCAGCTTCCTGGCCCAGGCCATGGACATTCTGCTCGATGCCGAGTCGTTGCTGTCGCGCTGGCAGCAGCAGCCCGGTCAGCGTGATGCGTTGGACACCCTGCTCGACCAGCTGACCACCCTGGGCCACGCTGCGCACCTGGCCGACTTATGGCAGATGGATGACCTGTGCGAGGCCTTGCTCGACCTGTACGGAGCCGTGGAGGAGGGCAGCCTGCCCGCCAATGCGCGTTTCTTTGCCTATGCGCAGCGGGCCCATGAAGCGCTGTTGGACATGCTCGACGAGGTGGCGGCCGGGCAGGACATTCCGCCGCGGCCGGAGCTGGTCGACAGCCTGCGCAAGCTGCTGGGCCAGGCATTGGCAGCAGATGCCACCGGCCTGGTGGGCATCGACACGGTAACGCCGCTGCACCCGGACATGGACCTGGCCGATACCCTTGGCCTGGGGCTCCCCGGCAACCCGTCGCTGCCAGATGTGGCTGAAACACTGGTCGAAGAGCCGGAAAGCCCTGGGGAAGAGCTGCTGGAAGTCTTCCTTGAAGAAAGCTCGGACATCGTCGAGAGCGCCGCCGCAGCCTTGGCGCGCTGGCAAGCCGACCCGCGCAGCAGCGTCGAGGTGGACAACCTGATGCGCGACCTGCACACCCTCAAGGGCGTGGCGCGCATGGTCGAGATTGCCCCAATCGGCGACCTGGCCCACGAACTGGAGTTTCTCTACGAGCTGCTGGCCGCTGGCCGTTTGCCGCCGAGTGCGCCACTGTTTGCCCTGCTGCAGAACTGCCACGACCGCCTGGCGCACATGCTCGATGCCGTACGCCTGGGGCAACCGCTGCATGCCGCCACGGCATTGATCGACTATATCCGTAACTTCAGCAGCGCGGCGCTGACCGACAGCGCCGCGGGCCAGGGGCCGGTCGAAACCACCGCTGCCGAAGTACCGGCAGCGGCGCCGGAGCGGGCGCCGGGCGACATGGTCAAGGTCGATGCCGAGTTGCTCGATGACCTGGGCAACCTGGCCGGCGAGCACTCGATCATCCGTGGGCGCATCGAGCAGCAAGTCAACGATGCGCAATTCACCCTCAACGAGATGGAAACCACCCTGGAGCGCATGCGCGACCAGCTGCTGCGCCTGGACATCGAGACCCAGGGGCGGATTTCCAGCCGCCAGCAGTTCGAAGGCGACGCCTATGACGACTTCGACCCGCTGGAAATGGACCGCCACTCGCAGCTGCAGCAGCTGTCGCGGGCCCTGTTCGAATCCGCCTCGGACCTGCTCGACCTCAAGGAAACCCTGGCCCAGCGTGCCCAGGAGGCCTATAGCCTGCTGCAGCAGCAGGCGCGGGTGAACAGCCAATTGCAGGAAGGCCTGACCGCCACCCTGATGGTACCGTTCGAGCGCCTGGTGCCACGCTTGCAGCGGGTGGTGCGGCAGGTAGCCAGCGAGCTGGGCAAGCAAGTGGAGCTGGTGGTCGGCAACGCTGAAGGCGAGCTGGACCGCAGCGTACTGGAGCGCATGGTGGCGCCGCTGGAGCACATGCTGCGCAACGCCGTCGACCATGGCCTGGAAAGCCGCGAAATGCGCCTGGCCGCCGGTAAGCCGGAGCAGGGCACCATTCACCTGAACTTGCTGCACGAAGGTGCCGACATTGTCATCGAAATGACCGACGACGGTGCCGGCGTACCTTTGGAGGCGGTGCGACGCAAAGCCATCAAGCGCGGCCTGCTGGACCCGCAGGCACACTTGAGCGACCACGAGATCCTGCAGTTCATCCTGCGCCCGGGCTTTTCCACCGCCGAGAAGATCACCCAGATTTCCGGGCGCGGCCTGGGCATGGACGTGGTGCACGAGGAGGTCAAGCAGCTGGGTGGCTCGATGAGTATCGAGTCGGCCCAGGGCAAAGGCGCACGCTTTTTGATCCGGCTGCCGTTCACCGTGTCGATCAACCGTGCGCTGATGGTGCACCTGGGCGAAGAGCAGTACGCCATTCCGCTCAATACCATCGAGGGCATCGTCCGCGTGCCACCGGCAGAGCTTGCGGCGTGCTATCAGCTGGACACGCCGCGCTATGTCTACGCCGGCCACGAATACGAACTGCGTTACCTGGGTGAACTGCTGCAAGGCCTGCCGCGCCCCGCGTTGCTGGGGCAGAGTGTGCCGCTGCCGGTGCTGCTGGTGCACGCCAAGGAGCAATCGTTCGCTATCCAGGCCGACAGCCTGTCGCCCAGCCGCGAGATCGTGGTGAAGAGCCTGGGGCCGCAGTTTGCTGCAGTTGCAGGGCTGTCGGGGGCGACGCTGCTGGGCGATGGCCGGGTGGTGCTGATTCTCGACTTGCTGGGCCAGTTGCGCGGCCAGCAGCGGCGCCTGGCCCGTTTGCCCGGTGGCGGCACCCAGCGCCAGCTGCTCGGCCCGGCGCCGCGCCGGGCGTTGCTGGTGATGGTGGTGGACGACTCGGTAACCGTGCGCAAGGTCACCAGCCGCCTGCTGGAGCGCCACGGCATGAGTGTGCTGACGGCCAAGGACGGGGTCGATGCCATGGCGTTGCTGGAAGACCATCGCCCCGACGTGCTGTTGCTGGACATCGAGATGCCACGCATGGACGGCTTTGAAGTGGCCACACGCATCCGCCGTGACGAGCGGCTGAAAGACCTGCCGATCATCATGATCACCTCGCGCACCGGGCAGAAGCACCGCGCCCGCGCCATGGCCATCGGCGTCAACGAATACCTGGGCAAACCATATCAGGAGTCGCTGCTGTTGCAGAGCATTGCCCACTGGAGCCAGACCCATGCTTGAACTGATTGCCGGCCAGCGCAGCAGCCTGACCGGGTTGTTGCTGCCGTTGGGTGACCGCACCCTGGTATTGCCCAACGTGGCGGTGGCCGAGTTGAGCGGCCAGCGCAACCTGCTGTGCCAGCACGGCGAGCCGGCCTGGCACCTGGGCTGGATCGACTGGCGCCAGCAGCGCCTGCCGCTGATTGGCTTCGAGGCGGCTTGCGGTGGCGAAACGCCTTGCGGTGAGCGGGCACGCGTGGTGGTGCTCAATGCCCTGGGCGATACCGGCCTGCGTTACCTGGCGCTGCTGCTGCAGGACATCCCGCGCTCGTGCAAGCTCGACAGCCAGTTGAACTACGTGGACGTGGCACTGGGCCGGCTGGAGTTGGCGGCGGTGCAAGTGGGCGAGCAGGTGGCGCGGGTGCCGGACCTGGCCGGGTTGGAAAGGCTGGTGCGTGACGCGCAACTGCAACCTGAGCTTGGGTAGGATGTGAGGCACAGGGCCCTTTCGCGGGTAAACCCGCTCCTACACGGGTTACGCGTCTCGTTGTAGGAGCGGGTTTACCCGCGAAAGGGCCGGAACAGACTGGCACAGGAACCCAGCCCAGCTCAGGAGGTCTGTGTTTGCATGTATTACGGTGAACGCTTCAACGCCTGGACCCACCTGGTGGGTGCCGTCCTGGCCTGTATCGGTGCCATCTGGCTGATCGTGGTCGCGGGCCTGCAAGGCGACCCGTGGAAGATCGTCAGTTTCTCCATCTACGGCAGCACCCTGCTGTTGCTGTACAGCATTTCCACCCTGTACCACAGCACCCGCGGGCGGGCGAAGGTGATCATGCGCAAGCTCGATCACCTGTCGATCTACCTGCTGATCGCCGGCAGCTACACGCCGTTCTGCCTGGTCAGCCTGCGTGGCCCCTGGGGCTGGAGCCTGTTCGGCGTGGTCTGGGGGCTGGCGGTGATCGGCATGCTGCAGGAGATCAAGCCGCGCTCCGAGGCGCGGGTCCTGTCGATCATCATCTATGCAGTAATGGGCTGGATCGTGCTGGTCGCGGTCAAGCCGTTGCTGCAATCGCTGGGTGGCGCAGGCTTTGCCTGGTTGGCCGCCGGCGGGGTGTTCTACACCGTGGGCATCATCTTCTTCGCCTTCGACAGCCGCTTCCGCCACTGGCATGGCATCTGGCACCTGTTCGTGATCGCCGGCAGCCTCATGCACTTCGTGGCGGTGTCGTTCTACGTACGTTAGTTAAAAGTCGCCCCACAACTGTTGTGCCACCGACAGCGCCACCACGGGCGCGGTTTCGGTGCGCAGCACGCGTGGCCCGAGGCGTGCTGCGTGGAAGCCGGCGGCCTTGGCTTGCTCGACTTCCGTCTCGCTCAGGCCGCCTTCGGGGCCGATCAGGAAGGCCAGGGTGGCAGGCTTTTCATGGCTGGTAAGTGGCTCGGCTACCGGGTGCAGGACCAGTTTCAGGTCGGCTGTGCTGCTGCTCAGCCATTCAGCCAGGGTCACCGGCGGGTGGATGACGGGCAAGGTCGAGCGGCCGCATTGTTCGCAGGCGCTTATTGCTACCTGGCGCCAGTGGGCCAGGCGCTTGTCGGCACGTTCGTCCTTCAGCCGCACTTCGCAGCGTTCGCTGACGATCGGGGTGATTTCGTTGGCGCCCAGTTCGGTGGCCTTCTGAATCGCCCAGTCCATGCGCTCGCCACGCGACAGGCCTTGGCCGAGGTGGACGTGCAGGGGGGAGTCGGCCTGGCCGGCGAGGGCCTGGTCGAGGCTGACACGTACGGTTTTCTTGCCCACCTCAAGCAACTGGCCGAGGTATTCCTGGCCGCTACCGTCGAACAGCTGCACGGCGTCGCCGGGGGCCATGCGCAGTACGCGGCCGATGTAGTGGGCCTGGGCTTCGGGCAGGTCGTGCTCGCCAAGGCTCAGGGGGGCGTCGATGAAGAAGCGGGACAGTCTCATGGTTCAGCTCGGACGAAAAGGGATCATGTGACCCTGTGGGAGCGGGTTTACCCGCGAATGCGATAGTGGCTTCACCGCCGCATTCGCGGGTGACCCGCTCCCACAGGGTTCGGCAGCGGGCTTTCGGGCCTAGCCCGGGTCGCGGAAGTCGGGGTGGAAGTTGGCTGGCACGGCCACGCTGACGCTATCGCGGGTGGCGATGTCGATGCCTTCGCTGGCCACCTCTGCAAGGAAGTCGATCTGCTCAGGGGTGATCACGTACGGCGGCAGGAAGTACACCACGCTGCCCAGCGGACGCAGGAGGGCACCGCGGGTCAGGGCATGCTCGAACACCTTCAGGCCACGCCGCTCCTGCCAAGGGTAGGCGACCTTGCCGGCCTTGTCCTGGACCATCTCGATGGCCAGCGCCATGCCGGTCTGGCGGATTTCAGCAACGTGGGCATGCTCGGCCAGGTGCGCAGTGGCGCTGGCCATGCGCGTGGCCAGGGCTTTGTTGGCCTCGATCACATTGTCCTGTTCGAAGATGTCCAGGGTCGCCAGTGCCGCCGCGCACGCCAGCGGGTTGCCGGTGTAGCTGTGCGAGTGGAGGAACGCACGCAGGGTCGGGTAGTCGTCGTAGAACGCCAGGTACACCTTGTCGGTGGTCAGGCAGGCGGCCAGCGGCAGGTATCCGCCGGTCAGGGCCTTGGACAGGCACAGGAAGTCCGGGCGGATGCCGGCCTGTTCGCAGGCGAACATCGTGCCGGTACGGCCGAAGCCCACGGCAATCTCGTCGTGGATCAGGTGCACGTCGTAGCGGTCGCAGGCCTCGCGCAGCAGCTTGAGGTATACTGGGTGGTACATGCGCATGCCGCCGGCGCCCTGGATCAGCGGCTCGATGATCACCGCCGAAATGCTTTCATGGTGCTCGGCCAGGGTCTGTTCCATGGCCTGGAACATATTGCGTGAGTGCTCTTCCCAGCTCATGCCCTCGGGGCGCAGGTAGCAGTCGGGGCTGGGCACCTTGAGGGTGTCGAGCAGCAGCGCCTTGTAGGTTTCGGTGAACAGCGGCACATCACCCACCGACATGGCGGCGATGGTTTCACCGTGGTAGCTGTTGGTCAGGGTGACGAAGCGCTTCTTGCCTGGCTTGCCGACGTTCTGCCAGTAGTGGAAGCTCATCTTCAGCGCCACTTCGATGCATGACGAGCCGTTGTCGGCATAGAACACCCGGTCGAGCCCGGTCGGGGTCATGGCCACCAGGCGCTCGGACAGCTCAATCACCGGTTGGTGGCTGAAGCCGGCCAGAATCACGTGCTCCAGTTGGTCGACCTGGTCCTTGATACGCTGGCTGATGCGCGGGTTGGCATGGCCGAACACGTTGACCCACCAGCTGCTCACCGCATCCAGGTAGCGCTTGCCTTCGAAGTCTTCCAGCCACACGCCTTCACCGCGCCTGATCGGGATCAGCGGCAGCTGCTCGTGGTCTTTCATCTGGGTGCAGGGGTGCCACAAGACCTTGAGGTCACGTTGCATCCACTGATCATTGAGGCCCATGGGCACTTCTCCTGGCTTTGCGGCGTGGTTCGACCGCGTAAGCCTAAGCAATGCCGCAGGGCAGGACAACCGCCGCTGTTCAATGGCGGCGGGTGCCGGTCCATTCAAGGCGGCGAATGTGCACGGTGCCGGCCTGCGAGGTGGAGATGGTCAGGCGTCGGAACGGCCCGTCGATCACTTGGTGGTAGGGGTGCGTGGCGATAGGGCCGGGACGCAGGTCGCGGAAACCGCTGCCTTCCAGGGTGAGCCAGTAGAAATTGCGCGGAGGTGGGGCAACCAGGTCGTAGTTATGGTTTTCGGCATCGAACAACATGTGCAGGTCATCACAGAGGAAGTCGCTGACCACGTAGTACTCCAGGCGCAGGCGCTCGACTTCCTGGGCGAAGGCAATTTCCACGTCGCTGTGCTCGCCGATGACCAGCTCGGTGCCGTCCTCACCCTTGAACGCTTCGTGAAAACCGGTCCATGACGTGCTGTTGGAGCGAATGCTCAGGCCGGAGGCCGTGCATAGTGTTTGCTTGTGCCAAAGAAACTGCCGTTCGACATGCTGGAAATGTTCCTCGAAGATCATGCGCGTGCCCTCCTGGCGGGGCTTCTGGCCATCTTCGCCAGCTTCGCCTGCCGCCGTGTGACATGGCTACTGGCAAAAATGTCAGTTGCCAAAGGCACTTGATGTCACTGCGCTGGCAGGGTCGGCAGACCTGACGTATTCTTAACGCATCTCACCCGGGGCATTCCTGCCTCTCCCCGTTCCTGTAATCTCTTACTCGGAGTTCGCCGACATGGCTGCTGCTTGGGTGCGCCTGTGCGCGTTGGTATTGATTGGTGTGTCCAGCGGCGCCGCGCTGGCAAAGGACAAGACCCCCACCGCGATCGTGGTAGGTGGCGGCCTGGCGGGCCTGACAGCAGCCTATGAGCTGCAGAACAAAGGCTGGCAGGTGACGCTGCTGGAGGCCAAGTCAGGCATGGGCGGGCGCTCGGGCCTGGCGACCAGCGAGTGGATCGGCAATGCCAAGGCGCAGCCGGTGCTCAACCAGTACCTTGACCGTTTCAAGCTTGAAACACTGCCGGCACCGGAGTTCGTGCGTACCCCTGGCTACCTGATCGACGGTGAGTATTTCAGCGCCACCGACCTGGCCACCAAGCAGCCGGCCACCGCCGACGCACTCAAGCGTTACGAGAAAACCCTCGACGAACTGGCCCGCTCGATCGACGACCCGTTGAACCCGCAGGCCACCAGTACCCTGTTCGCCCTCGACCAGATCAACGTCTCCAGCTGGCTGGACAAGCTGCAACTGCCGACCACTGCCCGTCAACTGGTCAACCAGCAGATCCGTACCCGCTACGATGAGCCATCGCGCCTGTCGCTGCTGTACTTCGCCCAGCAGAACCGCGTATACCGCGGCGTTAGCGACCGTGACCTGCGTGCCGCTCGCCTGCCCGGTGGCAGCCCGGTACTGGCCCAGGCCTTCGTCAAGCAGCTGAAAACCATCAAGACCAGTTCGCCGGTGACCGCCATCGTCCAGGAAAAGGACGCTGTCTCGGTCAAGGTCGGCAGCGTTAGTTACCAGGCGGATTACCTGGTCATGGCCGTTCCGCTGCGCGCCTTGGCCAAGATCCAGATGACCCCGGGCCTGGACAGCCAGCACCTGGCTGCGCTCAAGGGCACCAACTATGGCTGGCGCGACCAGCTGATGCTCAAGTTCAACAAGCCAGTGTGGGAAAGCCGCGCACGTATGTCGGGCGAAATTTTCAGTAATGCCGGCCTGGGCATGCTGTGGATCGAGCCGGCGCTCAAGGGTGGCGCCAACGTGGTAATCAACCTGTCTGGTGACAACGCCCGCCTGCTGCAGGCATTCGGCGACAAGCAGATGGTCGACCAGGTGTTGATCCGCCTGCATGCGTTCTACCCGCAGGCCCGTGGCTCGTTCACTGGCTACGAGGTCAAACGCTACAGCACCGACGCTGGCACCGGCGGCGCCTACCTGGCCTACGGCCCGGGGCAGATCAGCAAGTTCTGGCGCCTGTGGGAGCGCCCGGTGCAGCGCATCACCTTTGCCGGTGAGCATACCGATGCACTTTACCCTGGCACCCTGGAAGGCGCCCTGCGCAGTGGCCAGCGTGCGGCCAACCAGGTGCAGGACCTGCTGGCCGGCAAGTCGTTCGACCCGGCCAAGGCTGCGCCGGTTGCCGCAGCTGCAGCGGCTGGGGCCGTAGCGGCCAAGCAGAGCAAGGGTGGGTTCTTCTCGCGGCTGTTTGGTGGCGCAGACAAGCCTGAGGTGAAAGCCGAGCCGATCGCCAAGGCTGAAGAAGTGGCGCCGGCACCTGCGCCAGCGCCTGCACCACAAGCTGCGCCGGCTCCGGTTGCACCCGCGCCTGCGGTCAAGGAAGCGTCGGCCAAGCCGGTAGCAACCAAGGCCGCCCCGGCCAAGCATGCGCCGGCGCACAAGCCAGCGCACAAGCCGGCCGAAACCAAGAAGGCTACCGCCAAGTCCGAACCGGCCAAGAAAGCCGTGGTCAACACCCAGGCCAAGGCTGGTTGATTTATCGACAGTGCCGGCCCTTTCGCGGGTAAACCCGCTCCCACAAGGACGGCGCTGCTCTTGAATCCTGTGCTGGGCCTGTGGGAGCGGGTTTACCCGCGAAAGGGTCGGCACTGACAACCTCTAACTCTCCGTCTATCGTTAATGTTTCCTTAATGGGAAGCTTAGAGAATACATATCGGATTTCTCGATAATCCGAAGCAATTTTTTCCGCTTTTCTTCGATACGTTACGCGTTAGTCTGTGCACAGCTTTCACGGGGAAACACGTCAACATGCAACTGCGCAATTCACCTTCTCGCTACGGCGTTGTCAGCATCGTCCTGCACTGGGGCGTGGCTTTGGCGGTATTCGGCCTGTTTGGCCTGGGCCTGTGGATGGTCGGCCTCGACTACTACAGCCCTTGGCGCAAAGCCGGCCCAGACCTGCACAAGAGCATCGGCCTGGTGCTGCTGGCGGTGATGCTGCTGCGGGTGGTCTGGCGCTTTATCAGCCCGCCACCACCGGCACCGGCCAACCACGGCGCATTTACCCGCCTGGCGGCCAAGCTTGGCCACCTGGCCCTGTACGTGGGGCTGTTCGCGGTGATGGTCGCCGGTTATCTGATTTCCACCGCCGACGGCGTCGGCATTCCGGTATTCGGCCTGTTCGAAGTACCGGCACTGGTCAGCGACCTGCCCGACCAGGCAGACGTGGCTGGCGTGATTCATCTCTGGCTGGCCTGGGGCCTGGTGATTTTTGCCGTGTTGCATGCCCTGGCAGCGCTCAAGCACCATTTCATCGACCGTGACGCGACCCTGACCCGCATGCTGGGCCGCAAAGCTTGACTCTCAACCTCAATTGCATAGGAAGGAACAGGATGTTGAAAAAGACTTTTGCCGCTCTGGCGCTCGGTACCGCTCTGCTCTCCGCTGGCCAGGCCATGGCTGCCGAATACAAGATCGACAACGAAGGCCAGCACGCATTCGTTGACTGGAAGATCAGCCACCTGGGCTACAGCTTCATCCACGGTACCTTCAAGGAGTTCAAGGGCGACTTCAGCTGGGACAGCGCCAAGCCTGAAGCCAGCAAGATCAATGTCGACCTGAAAACTGCCAGCCTGTGGTCGAACCACGCAGAGCGTGACAAGCACATCGCCAGCGCCGACTTCCTTGACGTGAAGAAGTACCCGGAAGCCAAGTTCGTCTCCACCAGCGTCAAGTCGACTGGTGCCAAGACTGCTGACGTGACTGGCGACCTGACCATGCACGGCGTGACCAAGCCGGTCACCTTCAAGGCGACCTTCAACGGTGAAGGCAAAGACCCATGGGGCGGCGAGCGCGCTGGTTTCAACGCCACCACCACGCTGAACCTGAACGACTTCGGCATCAAAGGCCCAGGCGCTACTTCGCAGACCCTGGACCTGGATATCAGTGTTGAAGGTGTGAAGCAGAAGTAATTTTCACCAGCTGAAAACCGAGGGGGCCGCTTTGCGGCCCTATCGCGACACAAGGCCGCTCCTACAGGGAATTGCGTAACCCCTGTAGGAGCGGCCTTGTGTCGCGATAGGGCTGCGAAGCGGCCCCCTCGGTATTTCTATCAGCCCTTGCGGGTCAGCAGCGCCGGGCGCTCACCGCGTGGGCGGCTTGGCAGGTCGTCCAGCTGTTCTGGCGTCGGGTAACGGTCGAGCTTGGATTCCTTGCGGATGATCACCGGCTGTTTTTCCGGCTGGCGCGGGTTGCGCACGGCCGGCTCTTGCCGGGCTGCATCTTCACGGGCCGGGCGACCACGGCCAGCGCCGCCACCATCACGACGGGCACCGCCACCGTTATTGGCGCGAGCCGGGCGTTTTTCGCCAGCGCCGCCACCGCTGCGCTGCTGGCCGCCACTGCGGGCCTGGCCCTGGCCACCTGCGTTACTGCGCTGGCCATTGCCTTGACCCTGACCCTGGCCGGCGCCACCACCTGGACGGCGATTGCGGCCTTGGCCTTTACCTTGGTACGGGCTGACATAGTCGGCACGGTTACCGAAGTTATCGATATCGTCGTCCAGGAACTCTTCCGGGTCACGGTCGGCGGGCGCTTTCGGCACGTTGCCACCGGCTTGCTGCTGCTGTTGCTGGCGCGGCTTCTTGTCACGCGGCTTTCGCGGCTGCTGTTGCTTGTCGCCGCTCTTTTCCTTGTCAGCTGGCTTATCTGCAGCCTGCTGCTTGGCCTTGCCTTTATCCTTGCCTTTGTCCTTGCGGCCGCCGTTGGCGTCTTTACCGCCTTCGCCACGGACCTGCTGGTTGCGGCCGCCGCGGCCGCTGTTTTGCGGGCGCTCGCGTACTTCGGGTTTCTCGGCTTCTACCTGGCTGGCGTCGAAGCCCATCAGGTCGCCGTCCGGGATCTTCTGCTTGGTCACCCGCTCGATGCTCTTGAGCAGCTTCTCTTCATCCGGCGCGACCATGGAAATGGCCTCGCCCGAACGACCGGCGCGGCCGGTACGGCCGATACGGTGGACGTAGTCTTCCTCGACGTTCGGCAGCTCGAAGTTGACTACGTGCGGCAGCTGGTCGATGTCCAGGCCGCGGGCAGCGATGTCGGTGGCGACCAGCACGCGCACGCTGTTGGCCTTGAAGTCGGCCAGGGCCTTGGTGCGGGCGTTCTGGCTCTTGTTGCCGTGGATCGCAGCGGCGGTAAGGCCGTGCTTTTCCAGGTACTCGGCCAGGCGGTTGGCGCCGTGCTTGGTGCGGGTGAACACCAGTACCTGTTCCCAGGCACCCAGGGTGATCAGGTGCGCCAGCAGTGCACGCTTGTGGCTGGCGGGCAGGCGGTAGACGCGCTGCTCGATACGCTCGACGGTGGTGTTCGGCGGGGTGACCTCGATACGCTCCGGGTTGTGCAGGAGCTTGTCGGCGAGGTCGGTGATGTCCTTGGAGAAGGTGGCCGAGAACAGCAGGTTCTGGCGCTTGGCCGGCAGGCGGGCCAGGACCTTCTTGACGTCGTGGATGAAGCCCATGTCGAGCATGCGGTCGGCTTCGTCCAGGACCAGGATTTCCACGTGGGCCAGGTCCACCTTGCCTTGGCCGGCCAGGTCGAGCAGGCGGCCCGGGCAGGCCACCAGCACGTCTACACCCTTGGCAATGGCCTGGATCTGCGGGTTCATGCCGACGCCGCCGAAGATGCAGGCGCTGACCAGTGGCAGGTCACGGGCATAGACCTTGAAGCTGTCATGCACCTGGGCTGCCAGTTCGCGGGTCGGGGTCAGGACCAGCACGCGAGGCTGGCGCGGGCCGTGACGCTGCGACTTGTCGGGGTGGCCGGCCGGGAACAGGCGCTCGAGAATCGGCAGGGCGAAACCGCCGGTTTTACCAGTACCTGTCTGTGCGGCAACCATCAGGTCACGGCCTTGCAACACGGCGGGAATTGCCCGCTGTTGCACGGGGGTCGGCTGGGTATAGCCCGCAGCCTCGATAGCGCGGACAAGAGCCTCGGAGAGACCGAGGGAAGCAAAGGACATGGGCGATCCTGTTCTCGTTTGGGCTGGGCCCGTTTGGGATGTTCTGCCTGGCGCGACGGGCATCGGTGGGATGCGATCGCGTCCGGTCCAGCTGGGCTTTCACTGCACATCCGGGAAACGGAGGGTGGACGCGAAGGGGCGTCGGTGCCGATCGGGATGCCTGTTGCTAGGCCGAGCGTCCGGGCGTGAGCCGGGCGGGAAGGCCCGAGTATAACAGAGCTATCGCGCTGTGCTGCTTTCCTGCTGCTCAACGGCGTTGAGAATGTTTCCGATGTCGCCTGTGTAGCGGTTTTTGATCGCAGCAAAGGCCGGTTCCTGCTTGAAACGCCGCAGTTCTTCGGCAAAGGCCACGGCCAGTGCTTCGCGCCCAGGCTTGCGCACCAGGCCCAGGTACTGCGCCTGGAGGCTGATCACCAGCGGCAGTTCTTCGATTTGCCCTTGCAGGCCCAGGTGGCGCAAAAGGTAGTGCCCGACCTTGCGGTCGGTGATTGCCAGGTCAATACGGCCTAGCGCCAGCTTGCCGAAGTTAGCCTCATGGGTAGGCGCGGCTTCGCGCCGGAACAGGGGGGACTCGGTGAACGCTGCGCCATAGGCATAGCCGGGTGAAGTGCCGACGGTGAGGCCGGAGAGGTCCTGCAGGTGGGTGATGGCGTGGCGGCGGGCGCTGGCCTGGAAGAGGACGAACTCGACTTCCGACATGGGCTCTTGCGCGTAGATCAGGTAGGGCTGACGCGACTCGGTCTGGAAGATGTCGAGAATGCCGTCGGCCAGGCCTTGCTCGATCATTGCCAGGCATCGCTTCCACGGCAGGAACTGCCATTCCACCTCGACCCCGAGGCGGGCAAAGACCTGGCTGGTGACTTCATAGTCGATGCCGCGTGGTTGGCCGTTGTGCTGATACACATAGGGTGCCCAGTCGTCGGTCACCAGGCGCAAGCGTTCGCCCAGGGCCAACGGGCTCAGGCAAACGAGCAGCAGGATCCAGAACAGCCGGGCGATGTGTGGCATGGCCGGAGATTACGCGCTCGGCCAGGGCAAGGCCAGAGGAGATGGTGTTCTCCTGTGCCGGCCTCTTCGCGGCGGTTCGACGCCTCGAAGAGGCCGGCACAGGTCCACTCAAGAGTGGGACGTTCTCAACAGATGCGCCTCGACATCCTTGCGCCGCTCGCCCAGCGACAAGCGCAAACCCGGATGACGCAGGCACTGGCGCAGCCGTTCGGGCTCGATGCGGCCATGGCGGGCATTGAGGTTCTCCAGTGCCTTGTCCCACCAGGCCGGCGCGCAGGCGCGGTCGAATTCATTGGGGTAGGGGTAGCAGCCATACAGCAGCTCGCGGGCGAACTGCCGCTCGTGGCTGGGCAGGGTCAGGCTCAGCGCCTTGTAGCCTAGGCGCTGCAAGGCCGGTGGCCGCGGCAACTGGTCGTTGACCAGGGCAACGTCGGCCAGCGCCGCGTGGCTGAGCGGGGCGTGGCCGTGCTTGCGCAGCCAGGCCTGGATCTTGGCACGGAATTGCGCCTTGCGGCTCCAGTAGTGGTGGATGACATCGGTGCACTCGGCCAACTCCAGCTTACGGTAGGCCGATACCGCCAGGCAGAACTCCTCGAGGGTGTAGGCCTCGCGGGCCAGGGGGTGGCACTCGTCCATCAGGGCGATGGAGCGGTCCAGGGTGCTGGCGTCTTCGGCCGTGAGGCCGATCACCCCGGAGTTGACCAGCGGCATCTGGCAATCAGCCAGGCCCCGGGCTTGCAGAATGGCCAGCAGGTTCTTGTACAGCAGGCATTTCTGGTTCGCGCCGTAGCGCGGGCCAATGGCGTTGCACAGCAGCTGGCCTGGCGCTACCCGGGCGAACAGCTGCAGCGGCGATTTGCGGAAGAACGTGTCGGTGTCGATCAGCACCGCCAACGGGTGGTGCTGCAGCACCTGGCGCAACAGCACATGCTTGCTGCGAAAGTGATAACCGTGAGGGGCGTTCCATGCCTGACGCGTGGCTTCGTCCAGCAGGTGGACGGTGACAGGCAGGCTGGCATAGGGCTGCGGGTTGTCGGTGTAGACCTGGATATCCATGGCGTCGCCGGCTGTGCTGCCCAGTTGGGCGAGGGCGCTGACGATGCTGAAGCAGGCTTCCTGATGGTAGGTTGCCGGGCCAAAAGCCAGGTAGACGAGCTGTGGGCGCGATGGCTGGAGAAGCTGCATGGCAGGCACGACCTGTGTAACCAGAAAATGAATAGGGCTTTAGTCTATGACCAAAGCCTTAATCATTTCTTAAGCAGGTTTTGCCAAAGATTTCAGCGCGGCAGCTTCAGGTTGTTCCAGATCGCCAAACTCGGCTCGGCCTGGTTCAAGGTATAGAAGTGCAGGCCCGGTGCGCCGCCTTGCAGCAGCTGTTCGCACATGCGGGTGATCACTTCTTCACCGAATGCCTGGATGCTGGCGGTGTCGTCGGCATAGGCTTCCAGCTGCTTGCGGATCCAGCGCGGGATCTCGGCGCCACAGGCGTCGGAGAAGCGGGCCAGCTTGCTGTAGTTGGTGATCGGCATGATGCCGGGCACCACCGGGATGTCCACACCCAGCTTCTGTGCGCGCTCGACGAAGTAGAAGTAACTGTCGGCGTTGAAGAAGTACTGGGTAATGGCGCTGTCGGCACCGGCCTTGACCTTGTGCACGAAGTTGCCCAGGTCGGCCTCGAAGTTGCGTGCCTGCGGGTGCATTTCTGGGTAGGCGGCGACTTCCAGGTGGAAGTGATCAGCCGTTTCCTGGCGGATGAACTCGACCAGGTCGCTGGCGTAGCGCAGTTCGCCACTGGCCATGCCCATGCCCGACGGCAGGTCGCCACGCAGGGCGACGATGCGCTTGATGCCTGCAGCCTTGTACTCGGCCAGCAGGGCGCGCAGTTCGGCTTTGGTGTCGCCCACGCACGACAGGTGCGGTGCGGCAGGCACCTTCACTTCGCTTTCCAGCTGCAGCACGGTGTTCAGCGTGCGGTCGCGGGTCGAGCCACCGGCACCGTAGGTGCAGGAGAAAAAGTCCGGGTTGTAGGTGGCCAGCTGGCGGGCGACGCCCATCAGCTTTTCGTGACCGGCATCGGTCTTGGTCGGGAAGAACTCGAAACTGTAGCGGCGTTCTTGTGACATCTTTCTTTCCTCAGCTGCAAGCCGATGGCTGCAAGCTGCAAGTAGAAGCCAGGGCGGTGTGGGCCGGCCTGGCTTGGGCGTCGTTGCAAAGCATTGCTGGCAAGCGCCAGGCGGTGCGCCGGCGCTTGCCCGCGACCACTTAGTAGCGGTATGCGTGCGGCTTGAACGGGCCTTCGACGGTCACGCCGATGTAGTCGGCTTGCTGCTTGGTCAGCTGGGTAACCACACCGCCGAAGCCGCGGACCATTTCCAGGGCCACTTCTTCGTCGAGCTTCTTCGGCAGCACTTCAACGGTCAGGCGCTCGGCTTTCTTCTCGGCCGACAGGTCGGCGAACTTCTGCTCGAACAGGAAGATCTGGGCCAGGACCTGGTTGGCGAACGAACCATCCATGATGCGGCTTGGGTGGCCAGTGGCGTTGCCCAGGTTGACCAGACGGCCTTCGGCCAGCAGGATCAGGTAGTCGTCATTCTGCGGGTCGAAGCTGCCAGCGCCGGTGCGGTGGACCTTGTGCACCTGCGGCTTGACCTCTTCCCAGGCCCAGTTCTTGCGCATGAAGGCAGTGTCGATCTCGTTGTCGAAGTGGCCGATGTTGCAGACCACGGCACGCTTCTTCAGGGCCTTGAGCATGTTGGCGTCGCAGACGTTGACGTTACCGGTAGTGGTCACGATCAGGTCGATCTTGCCCAGCAGGGCCTTGTCGATGCTGGCTTCGGTGCCATTGTTGATACCGTCGATGAACGGCGAAACCAGTTCGAAGCCGTCCATGCAGGCCTGCATGGCGCAGATCGGGTCAACTTCGGTGACCTTGACGATCATGCCTTCCTGGCGCAGGGACTGGGCCGAACCCTTGCCCACATCACCGTAGCCGATCACCAGGGCTTGCTTGCCCGACAGCAGGTGGTCGGTACCACGCTTGATGGCGTCGTTCAGGCTGTGACGGCAGCCGTACTTGTTGTCGTTCTTGCTCTTGGTGACCGAATCGTTGACGTTGATCGCCGGGACTTTCAGCTCGCCCTTGGCCAGCATGTCCAGCAGGCGGTGCACGCCAGTGGTGGTTTCTTCGGTCACGCCGTGCACGCGGTCCAGTACCTGTGGGTACTTCTTGTGCAGCAGTTCGGTCAGGTCGCCACCGTCGTCGAGGATCATGTTGGCGTCCCATGGCTGGCCATCTTTCAGGATGGTCTGCTCCAGGCACCACTCGTACTCTTCCTCGGTTTCACCTTTCCAGGCGAATACCGGGATGCCGGCGGCGGCGATGGAGGCGGCGGCCTGGTCCTGGGTGGAGAAGATGTTGCAGGACGACCAGCGCACTTCGGCACCCAGGGCAACCAGGGTTTCGATCAGCACGGCGGTCTGGATGGTCATGTGGATGCAGCCCAGGATCTTCGCACCCTTGAGCGGTTGCTCGGCCAGGTACTTGCGACGCAGGCCCATCAGTGCCGGCATTTCCGATTCGGCGATGATGGTTTCGCGACGGCCCCAGGCGGCCAGGGAGATGTCGGCGACTTTGAAATCGGTAAAACCAGCAGGCATGTTTGCAGCGCTCATGAGAGCCTCCATTCGTAGTGTGCGAATGGGCGCCGTTGTGCGTTAAGCGCCCGCGAGAGCGAGCAACGCCCCATCCGAGCCTGACAGGCCTAGCCTGCTGCAGCGCCCCTCGGACAGGTGGCGGGCATGGCACCGCTGTGGGCAACCATGTAAAGCGGCGGAGATTATAGCCGCGCCCGCCTGGTTGCCCAAGGTTTTCTGTCGATTAATCGCGACGATAGTCGATGTTCAATGGAGCGATGGCGGCCGCTCTGCCATCATTGCTTCACGTTAGCCAAGCAGGTCAGGAGTACAGATGAACTTTCACACCCGCAAGTGGGTTAAACCCGAAGACCTCAACCCCAATGGCACCTTGTTCGGTGGCAGCCTGTTGCGCTGGATCGACGAAGAAGCGGCGATCTACGCCATCGTCCAGCTGGGCAACCAGCGCGTGGTGACCAAGTACATGTCGGAAATCAACTTCGTCAGCGCCTCGCGCCAGGGTGACATCATCGAGCTGGGCATCACCGCCACCGAGTTCGGCCGCACCTCGATCACCCTCAAGTGCGAAGTGCGCAACAAGATCACCCGCAAGAGCATCCTGACCGTCGACAAGATGGTGTTCGTCAATCTGGGTGAAGACGGCTTGCCGGCGGCCCATGGGCGGACCGAGATCAAGTATGTGCAGGACCAGTTCCCGGATTCTGCGGTGGAATGAACATCCTGGGGCTGCTGCGCAGCCCATCGCGACGCAAGGCCGCTCCTACAGGGGAACGCGATCCCTTGTAGGAGCGGCCTTGTGTCGCGATGGGCCGCAAAGCGGCCCCGGCACTCTCAAGGCTGGGCGCTGACCTTGCGCACCACCCGTCCAATGCTCAATCCCTGCACCAGGATCGACGACAGCACCACGATGTAGGTAATCGACAGCAGCAGGTCGCGTTCCTCGCCCAACGGCAGCGACAGCGCCAGGGCCACCGACACCCCACCGCGCAAGCCACCCCAGGTCAGCACCCGCACCGTGCCTTTCGGCACTGGCCGCCAACGGCGCAGCAGCACGATCGCCGGGGCCACGGTCAGCAGCCGCGACAGCAGCACCGCCAGCGCCAGCACGCCGCCGGCTGCCAGGTGCATCCAGTTGAACGGCAGCAGCAACAGCTCCAGGCCAATCAGCGCGAACAGCAGGGCGTTGAGCATGTCATCGATCAGCTCCCAGAAACCGTCCATGTAGCGACGGGTCATGTCGTTCATCGCCAGGTTGCGGCCCAGGTTGCCGATGATCAGGCCGGCCACCACCATGGCGATCGGCGCCGAAACGTGCAGCTCGTAGCACATTGCCGAGCCACCGATGACCAGCGCCAGGGTCAGCATGACCTCTACCTGGTACTGCTCGACGCTCTTGATCATGCGGTAGGTGGCGTAGCCGATCAGGCCACCGAACACCACGCCGCCAATGGCCTCGCGGGCGAACAGGATCGCCGTGTCGGCCATGCTTGGCGTTTCACCCAGCTGGATGATGCCCAGCAACACGGTGAACACCACCACCGCCGTGCCGTCGTTGAACAGCGACTCGCCAACGATGGTGGTCTTCAGCGGTTTGGGTGCATTGGCGGTACGCAGTGCACCAAGCACGGCAATCGGGTCGGTGGGCGAGATCAGCGCACCGAATAGCAGGCAATAGATCAGCGGCACCTGCCAGCCGAACAGGGCAAACACCCAATGCGACAGGTAGCCGATGACCACGGTGGCAATCAGCACGCCAACGGTGGCCAGCAGGCCGATTGGCCAGCGGTAGCTGCGCAGGTCGGTGAGGTTGACGTGCAGGGCGCCGGCAAACAACAGGAACGCCAGCATCCAGTGCATCAGCAGGTCGTTGAAATCGATCTGGTTCATCAGCCCTTCGACGCGTGCTTCCAGGCCGGGGAAGCCGATCAGGCTCAGGCCCTGCAGCATCAGCGAGAACAGCAACGCCGTGACCATCACGCCGATGGCGGGGGGCAGGCCGATGAAACGGTAATTTACATAGGTGAGGAGGGTGGTCAGGCAGATAAACGCGGCAACTAATTCAAGCATCCCGAATCCTGTAACAGTGGCTTCCAAGTCGTCACCCGAATGGCTCGGGCAGTTCTTTGATGACCTTGCACGGGGTTCGGGGCACAGGCTTTGACCGGATTCGTTGCAATCGTTCCCATGTAAGGGGGCCGCACAGCGGCCCCCGAACGCTATATATTCACAGCCATAAAAAGCCATAAGGATAAAAGGCGTGTTGGCAACATCCCTGGTGCTGGTCGCCGCCCTGCTGCATGCGACCTGGAATACCCTGATCAAATTCAGCGGCGAGCGCTTGCTGGTGATCGCCAGCATGGACACCGTCGCACTGGCCTTCGCAGTGCTGGCCGTGCCCTTCGTCGAGGTCCCGCCGGCCAATATCTGGCCGTGGCTGCTGGCCTCGGCACTGGCCGAGCAGCTGTACCGCTTTTTGCTGATCCAGGCCTACCGCGTGGGCGACCTGGGGCTGGTCTATCCTCTGATGCGCGGGCTGTCGCCACTGGTAGTGCTGGGGCTGACCCTGGCCTTTGCCGGGGAGTCGCTGAGCCAGCAGCAGATCATCGGGATTCTGCTGATCCCCTGCGGCATGGCCTGCCTGTTGTGGCAGGGCGGCGGCGGTGACCGGCTGCCTTGGTCGATGCTGCCGGTGGTCGCGTTGATTGGCCTGTGCATTGGCTGCTACACCTGGTTCGACGGCCAGGCCGTGCGACTGTGGGGCAAACCCTGGGATTACCTGGTTTGGCTGACCCTGCTCAGCGCCTGGCAATTTCCGCTATTGGCCAGCGTCGCACGGCGGGCGCCATTCGCCTTGTTCTGGCGCACCCAATGGCGCCTGGGGTTGGCGGTAGGGTTCTGCGTACTGTTCAGCTATGCCCTGGTACTGTGGGCCATGCACCTGGGCTCTGTGGCCGAGGCGGCGGCGCTGCGGGAGTTGAGCGTGATCCTGGTGGTGTTGCTGGGCATGCGCTACCTCAAAGAACCTTTTGGCGGGCCGAGACTCCTAGCTTGCGGGCTGGTGTTGGCCGGCATGCTGGTAATGAAGCTTTGATCTGAAGACTGAACAAGGAGTCCTGCCTATGACCGTTGCCCTGTGGTGCATTCTGATTGCCTTGGTTTTGCCGCCCCTGTGTGCGCTGATCGCCAAGGTCAGCAGCGGCCGTTTTGGCCTGAAGGACAATCACGATCCCCGTGCTTTTCTTGATACGCTCTCCGGCTTGCCGCGCCGCGCGCATGCCGCTCAGCAGAACAGCTACGAGGCATTTCCGGCATTCGCTGCGGCGGTGCTGGTGGCGGATATCGTCGGCAATGCCGAGCAAGTGACCCAAGATGTACTGGGGGTGATGTACATCACCAGCCGCTTGCTCTACATCATCTGCTACCTGGCCGACTGGGCTGCCATGCGGTCGCTGGTGTGGTTTGCCGGGATGGCGATGATCGTGGCCTTCTTTGTGGTCTCCATCTGAAACCGCGTTGCCCGTTCCCACAGGTACAGCGCAGCATTCAAGGGCTGTGGTGTACCTGTGGGAGCGGGCGAGCCCGCGAAGAATCCACCGCCGATCAAGGCACTTTAGGCACCTCAGGCAGCGGCTGGCCCTTGGGCCACAGCATCCAGATCTGCCCTTGCTGCTTCATGTTCCCGGCCAGTTCGCCGGCCTCCGGCCCGGTACCCCAGAACAGGTCTGCACGCACTTCGCCAGCAATTGCCCCGCCAGTGTCCTGGGCCCCCACCGGGCGCACCACCGGCGTGCCGTCCGGGCGGGTGGTGGACAGCCACAGCAGGCTGCCCAGCGGGATCACCTTGCGGTCGATGGCCACACTATAACCAGCGGTCAGCGGCACGTTCAGCGAACCGCGCGGGCCTTCGTTGCTGTCCGGGCGGGTGCTGAAAAACACATAGCTGGGGTTGCTGGCCAGCAGCTCCGGCACGCGCAGCGGGTTGGCCTGGGCCCAGGCATGAATCGCGCCCATGCTCACTTCTTCTTTTTTCAGCTGGCCCTGTTCCACGAGCCAGCGGCCAATCGGCCGGTAGGGGTGGCCGTTCTGGTCGGCGTAGCCCAGGCGCAGTTGGCGGCCGTCTTCCAGTTGTACCCGGCCCGAACCCTGGATCTGCAGGAACTGCAAGTCCATCGGGTCGGTCAGCCAGGCCAGTACCGGTGCCTTTACGCCATCCCGGTTGATCACCTCGGCGGTGTCGTAAGGCTTCAGCACCCTGCCATCCAGGCGACCGCGCAGGCGCTTGCCCTTGAGTTCGGGATATACGCTGGCCAGGTCGACCACGATCATGTCATCGGGCACGCCATACACCGCCACATGGGCCGCTTCGGTGCGTTTCATGCTGCCGGGGTAGACCGGCTCGTAGTAACCGGTGATCAGGCCGTTGGCGTTGTTCTCGGCAGAGCGCAGGCCGTATACCTGCAGGTTCTGCTCAAGGAAGGTACGCACCTGGGCGGCGCTGGCAGTGGCGCTGCCGGCAGCTTCGCAGGTAGCTGCCCACACCGGGTCGCGCTTGAGCTTCTCACAGCCGCTGCGCCAGGCATAGAAGCCGGCCAGCAGGTCTTCATCGCTGACTGCGGGCAGGTCTTTCCAGGTGGACGGGACGTAGGTGGCGATGGCATGGGGCTCGGGCTTGGCGTTCTCGCCGCCGTTGCAGCCGGCCAGCAATGCCAGCACCGGGAGTGTCCAGGCCAGGTGGCGCAGGGCAGATTTCATGTGTGCATTCCTGTCATGGGCGAACATGAATATTCGCCCCTGTTTTTTATGTGGCTATTGGTGTTTGGCCCTCGGGCGGCGATACTGGCCGCCCATTTGCGTAGGCCGAAGTGAGTGTGATGTTGAAGCGATTGACCGTTGTTCTGCTGGCAGCACTGGCCATGGGCGGTGCCCTGAGTGGTTGCGATCGGGTTGACCCGAACTCGCCGCTCGGCAAACGCAAGGTGATCTTCAAGGACATGCTCAAGACCAGCGAAGACCTGGGCGGCATGCTGCGCGGCCGACTGCCGTTCGACGGGGTGAAGTTTGCCGACGGTGCGCTGAAGCTGGACAGCCTCTCGCATCAGCCTTGGCAGCACTTTCCACAGGTGCGTGATGCTGCTGGTGAGAGCAGTGCGCGTGCCGAGGTGTGGGAGCGCCAGACGCGGTTTCATGACCTGGCCCGGCAGCTGGAAGGTGTTACGGGCGAACTGGTCGACGTAACCCGCGGCCAGCCGCTGGATGCTGCGCAGTTGAAGGCCCCCATGGACAAGGTCGAGGCTGCGTGCAAGGCCTGTCATACCGAATTCCGCAATCATTGATGGCATGTTGTAGCGAACTGTCTTTCGCTCAATCCAGCAGCTTGCCCAGATCCCTGTAGGAGCGGCCTTGTGTCGCGATCGGGGCGCGCAGCGGCCCCAGGATTCAGCCTTGATGCATAAATCGCCGGGGCCCCATTTCGGCCCAACGCGACAAAAGGCCGAAACAACACGGAACAGGGCAAGCAGCATGATTGAGCGAAAGACAGTTAGCTACAACATGCCAT